>CALMJN010000205.1 GCA_937864385.1 uncultured Methanosarcinales archaeon
ACCATAATAAATCTTTAAATTTGATTCTGAACCTTGCTTGACAATTAAAATCAATTATGAACCATCGTTCTCCGTTTTTCCATTTCGGATTACCTTGAATTTCCTTACTGGGTTCGCTCCTAGATTTAAGTATCGTTCCGGCTACAGAGCATAAGAATTGTATCAATATCAAAGAACTCAAGTGGGGATTGTGCGATGAAATACGCAAATTTGTTTGCCGGTCTGGCCGTCCTCTGCCTTCTGGCGGGATCGGCCTATGCCGTGGCCAAATTGGTGCCTGCCGAGGTGGACGAGAAGACATGTACAGGCTGTGGAAAGTGCATAGATAGATGTCCTGAAGGAGCTATCTCATTTAACGAAAAAGGGCTGGCCGAGGTGGATGGGGATAAATGCACCGGATGCGGCAAATGCACCAAGGCCTGTCCTTTTGAGGCGTTAACCATATCCGGCTCCTCTTGAAGAGGAGCCCGGCTTTTTCTAGGTCCCTATCTTAACCGGCTCGACTATGGAGCGCAGTGTGGCAATGGCCGATAGCGCTGCCAGATAGCTGGTCTTGGGATTGGAGGGGGAGGGTATATTCTCCACCCTGGTAGAGATGCGGCCAAAGTCTCCCTCCACCAGGATCTCATGCCGGTTGATCTGAATCTCCGGATCTGCCACCACCTTCACCTGCACATCCGACTCTCCTGCGGCCAGAAAGAGCGTAGCCGCCACATTGACATTGGCCGGAAAGGCCTTGACTGCATCAAGGGCTGAACCCTGGAAGATCAGGGTGGGGCCGGTCAGGGCAGAGAGGTCGATACCCTTCTCCAGGATATAAGGCGCGCCATGGAGGCCCCGCGGATTCTTGGTAGTGGTGAGGGTGATCCGGCTGAGGCCTCCTATGCGGGCCGACTTCAGCCCATCCAGCCCGGATATGGCTCCTGACGGCAGGTAGACCTTTGCTCCGCTGTCCCTGGCCAGCCTCTTGACCTCGGCGAAGAGATCTCTATCCGCCAAAGCTCCCACGCTCATGATGAGCAGGCTCTTGCCCCGGCTCAGAGACTCCCGGGCTATAGAGGGCACCGCTCTCTGGCTGGCAGCCTCTACCACCACATCGGCGAGCCCCACCAGCTCCTCCAGGCGGGCTTTGACCGGCTTATGTTCCAGCCTTTCGATCAATGCCGATGCCGTCTCAGGATTATGATCGCACACTGCAACCAAAGTTGCATCCATCATCCCGCGGTCCAGAGCTCCGGCGATCTCCGCTCCTATGGCTCCGCATCCTATCAGTCCGATCTTGACAGCCATCGGAGGCTATAAATCAATTGGATATCAAAACATTTGCGGTATGCTATCCTCAGAGCTGGAAAGGTTTGTGGCCGAGGACCTGGGAGAGTGGGACGACTCCAGCCGTCTGGTGCCTGAGACCCCGACCCTGGCCGCCATCATAGCCAAGGAGGACTGCATCATCTCCGGCCTGGCAGAAGCAGAGGAGATCTTGGATTATTTCGGCCTCGACGACGAGCGCCTATACGACGATGGCGAGTTCGTGCCCGGCGGCTCGCGGGTCCTTTGCATAAGCGGAAGCGCCAGAGCCATACTCCAGGCGGAAAGGCTCACTTTGAACTTCCTGGCTAGAATGAGCGGCATCTCCACAATAACCCGGGAGTGTGTCCTCTCTGCCGGGGGAGCTGTGCGCATAGCCGCCACCCGCAAGACCACACCGGGCTTCAGAGCTTTTGAGAAGAAGGCCGTCTTTCTGGGGGGAGGAGACAGGCACAGGTTTAATCTCTCCGATGCCGTTCTGATCAAGGACAATCATATCAAGATCCTGGGGTTGGAGGAATGCCTGCGCCGGGCCAAGGAGAATGCTAGCTTCACCAAGAAGATAGAGGTGGAGGTGGAGAGCCTGGAAGAGATGATCCTTGCCGCCCGGGGCGGTGCCCGCCAGTTGGCAGGAACCGCCGACAGCGATCCATCTGTCGGAGCCCGCGTCCGCGGTCAGCGATGCAGCCGACGTCGTCACAGTCACAGTCACGGCGTCCGTCGCGGTC
>CALMJN010000206.1 GCA_937864385.1 uncultured Methanosarcinales archaeon
CTAATGTCACTATCGATGAGGGCGACAAGGTAAGCTTCGATGTGATTGAAGGCGAGAAAGGCCCCAAGGCAGACAACGTAGAGAAACAGTAAAGGCTATTACACCGATAAATGGGCCGCTAGGCCCTTCTTTAATCTTTTATGCGTTACTGATATTAAATTGATACCAGCTTTAAATGCACTTGCCTTCCTGGATACAGCTAAATCCCTGGGGCTTTGCTCAGACCGGCTCAGGAAATGCTGGCCAACTATTGACCAACTATTCTTTGACCAACAGGTATATAGGCAAGGAACCTGATGGTATCTCTTGTTACACTTTGCGTCGATTCAAAGAGATTTGTTGAGATGTTTTTTGTAGCATGATCGGTTCTTTGAATCGATAACAAGGTAAGTGAATCAAATGTTTGAGAGAAAGTACGACAACAGCGGTAGCTCCAGAAATAGCTACAACAGCGGCCCCAGAGAAATGACAGATGTAACCTGCTCCGAATGCGGCAAGCAGACCCAGGTCCCCTTCAAGCCGGATGGATCCAGGCCGGTTTACTGCAGCGAGTGCTACCAGAAGCACAGACCTGCCAGGGCCCCCAGAAGATATTGAACCGAAATATCTTTTTTGTTTGAATTGAATTCGCGATTGATATGTAGGGCTCCATAATGCCCTGCAAATTTTAATCTTTTAGCAGCTCGTGGCTTTATCCTTCCCAAAGCTCTCCTGCTGCATTTGAAGGGCAAAGCCAATTATAATGGAAGGAAGTAATAAAATTAGATATGATGCTCTATCAGGCAAGGCTAATACAATGATATGGATGCCCGGGACGTAGGGGAGTTGGGATTTTGACTGAGCACAGACAAGTCGCAATTCTTGATCCCACATCAAAGGCAATGATAGAGGTGGACGAGCTGATGGCACCACTGCTGCAGGCCATTTGGAGCTACGGCATAATTACCAACAATTCCTGTCAGGAAAATAGGCCGGGCGTCATGTGGATCGAGTTTTTCTCAGCAGGAGACGCAGAAGCTTTTCTAACCTGCATAGTATCGGGTCTTGATCCCATCAAGAATCCTAAAGCCGACAACTGGCTGTACTCCAGAATAAAGGGTTCAAGTGATGGCTGGCAATATGCCGCCCATCCTCATGATGTCAGAGAGTACATTGATCCGGAGTGCGGCACCATAGAATTGAACGCCTCCCAATCATGCGGATTTACATTGTCCATATCTGTCCGTTTTCCCCAAAGCGATTATGAAAGACTGCTTGATCTTCTCGGCGCAAAGCCGGGTAGCTCAATCTGAGGCTAATCACGACTTAAAAATCCCGTAAATCGAAAAAGGAGACAAAATGACCTGCAATCTTTGTACCAGAGCCCAAGCGGCTGCATGTGTGGGAGTGGACTTGTGCCACTCTCTCCATTTGACCGATGAGGAGGCCTGTAGGCTGGCCGCCGAAGCCTGCCTATCTTGGTGGCAGAAAAGAGATGAAATGGCCGAGGTGGATGATGTGCTCTGGGAGATGTCTGAGAACAGGATTGATGAGCTGGCTTGCGATCCCCAGAAAGCCAGGGCTTATCTGGCCGAGAGGATTTTCGAGCTCTGATCCGGCTCCAGCATTTTTTTCAAAATCAATGCCACAGCACTCCGCTTAATCTACCTGTGACCGGATGCCTGGTTTTGTTTCGTATCGATACACGGCAGAAACTGAGGTTCTATGGCGACAGAAAATTTTTACCGCTTCCCGCCAGCTATAATCCGTTCAAGGCTTAGTCCTTCTTGGCCCCTCATATCTTTTGCTTCGTGTCGTCTTGTCAAAACCAGAATCCACTTTGCCGCTCTTCACGGATTTGGAGGGATTATGTTTGCCCGGTCCGTCGCTGGGCATTCCTTTTGCCCCCTTCTTCTTGCTCATTGTGCCCACCTGCCTTGAGAGCTATATGTAGCCGATCCGCGGCTATATCCGCTGCTATATGAGCAATGGTGGCTTTTTGCGATCCAGCCCAATCCCGATACAGCAATCATATCGAGGCTATGCGCCTCAGAATCTGAAACATACATCTTATAACAACTCCACCGGCATTTCTATAGATGTCTGATAATACATTTCCGCCCAAGCTCAGCAGCCAACCGGATTCCAGTCCAATGGCTCTTCAAGACGAGCTATGCAGGAGCTGCATATCCAAGCACCAGGGACAACAAATCTTCCTGCAGAATCCGAACTGCCACAAAAAACACATTTTACCATTTTAACCTCTCGTTTGCTCCTGGAAAAAAATGATGAGAATGGCAGTAAAGGACTTTACTCGAAGTCCTCTCCACCCATACCACCCATGCCGCCCGGTCCCATGCCGCCGGGCATTCCACCCGGCCCACCGGACTTGGAAGCTATGACATCATCGATTCTTAGAATCATGACAGCAGCCTCGGCTGCCGAGTTGATGGCCTGGGTCTTGACCCGCAGAGGCTCGACCACGCCCAGCTTGAACATTTCTACCGGCTTGCCGGTGTCCATATCCAGACCAGCGCCCTTCACCCCCTTCTCATGTTGGCTTCGCAGAGCTACCAGGGAGTCGATCTGGTCCAGTCCGGCATTTTCTGCCAGGGTCTTGGGTATGACCTCCATGGAATTGGCAAAAG
>CALMJN010000207.1 GCA_937864385.1 uncultured Methanosarcinales archaeon
AGCGGCACTTTGGAGAAGCTTTTGCAATCCTTAAGCCAGAAAGTGCGGACTGAATATCATGGTCAGCCCTTCAGATGAGGCAGCCCTCCAAGATGCTCCAATAGAGGAGATGGAATTTGATGCCGCAGAGACCAAGGAGCTGGACAAGCTGGCCGAGGAAACTCGCAAAGGCGGCATATCCTGGGAAGATCTCAAGGCAGAATTGGGCTTATGAAGCGATTTCCTACTCACCAAGAACATCCGCTCTCCTCTGCGGCCTCCGGGCTCCGGCCCCCTCTGCCCACTTGCCTTTAAGATGCCACGCCCCGCAAAAGCTGCCGCCTTCCGGGAGCGATGGCGGGGCTGCTGACTCCAGCCCAATTTTTCGCAACCTTTTTAGCCCAAGAGCGGTAATCAATTATCATGGCTGGTGCTGCAAAAAAGACTGTCATCCAGGATGCAGTCATCGAGGAGATAGAGTTGGACCCATCGGAGATGATGGAATTGGATAAAATCGCGGAGGAGACGCGCAGGCGTGGCATCCCATGGGAAGAACTTAAGGCTGAATTGGGATTATGAGCTTTTATGTTCACGTAGCTAGAAAAATCAGGATATATATTTTATCGCTTCCACGATCCCATCGGGCGAAGGTCGGAGAATTGATCGACTATCTTTCTAGCAATCCTTATCCATCAAAAGCCAGGATTATCCCCGTTTCGGCGACCAACTTCGACATCAAAAAGTGCAAAGGTCACCAAACCAGGTTCAGAGCAAGATTTGGCGAATATAGGCTCATTTACGAGATAGATGAGTCGGAGCAAATTGTCCTGATATTAAAGCTGAATAAGAGAGGCAATGTCTATTAGGATCTTCCTTTCCGTCCACCCATTCCAACGCCCTCTTTTTTAGCTATTTGGCCTCCCGCCCCCTCTGCATTTCTGGGAGACATCTGCCCTGCCCCAAAAGCTGCATGGTTCCCTGGCCTGCCCGCCCTCGGGGCCTGCACGGCGGAACGGAGCCCGCCAGGCTGCGCCAGCCTATGCCCGGATGGGGTAGAGCCACGTCGCAGCCCAGG
>CALMJN010000208.1 GCA_937864385.1 uncultured Methanosarcinales archaeon
AAGCGTGGAGCATTACTGGCTGCTCTGGCTGGGCCTGGCTCCGGCTGGATTTTATTCTCTGGATTATGTTCCTGTGCTGCCCTGGTTCGGGGTGGTCCTATTTGGTGTGGGCTTGGGTGGCCTGCTATTTCCGGGATATAGGCGGAGGCTAAGTTTGCTGGATCGGTCGCCCGTCTCAGGATGCTCATGGGCTAGGCTGCTCTGCTATCTGGGAAGAAATTCTCTGGCGGTCTATCTGGTCCACCAGCCGCTGATAATAATGTTCATGATCCTGGCAGGCTTGCAGTTGCCAGGATTTTTAAACCTATAGAAGGACCGCAGCCCAACAATAAATATGCCTAAAATAGTCTCTATGCTTTCCGCTTTCATCAATGAGCTATGAATTACTGCTTATCCTATCCTCTCCACACTCATCTCTTCCACCAGGCTTTTGGCCATCTCCCTCAGCCCCAGGATCTCCTCCGCCCGGAGCATCTCCTCTTTTCCCGCCCGGGTCATGGGCTTGGCGGGCACGGCGGTGCAGGATTTTGTCTCCTCGGTGATCTCATAGGTCCCTATCTTCCGGGCCAGATCCACTATCTCCGTCTTGTCCATGGAGATGAGGGGATGGAAGACGGGAAGGCACATTCCCGCCTGCTCCGCAAGGATGTTCTCTGCCGTCTGGGAGGCCACCTGGCCCATGGAGTAGCCGGTGACAACCCCCAGGCACTGCTGCCTTTCCATAACCTGGGCGGCGATGAGGTACATCAGCCGCCGGCAGAGAATGCAGGTGGCGCGGGGGTAGTGAGCGGCGATCTTCTCTATCCCGCGGCTGATGGGAACAGTGATAAAATCGATCTTCCGTCCTGAAGACCACTGCCCCAGGACTTCGGCGGAGCGGCGGCACTGAGAAATGGCATCGGCATAGGGCCGGGAGTCGAAATGAAGCAAGCTCACCGGGCAGCCTCTCTTCATCATCAGCCAAGCCGCCACAGGCGAGTCGATGCCTCCGGAGATGAGGGCCAGCATCTTCCCCTGCGAGCCCAGAGGCAAACCGCCCAAGCCGGGAACGATGCGGGTAAAGATAAATGATCTCTCCCGCCTGGCCTCCACAAATATCTCCATCTCCGGGCGGGAGAGGTCCACCCTGGAGCCGGTGGCAACTCTCACCGCCTCGCCAACTGCTCTGCCTATCTCTTCGCTGGAAAATGAGACGCCGGAGCGGCGGGGCCGGATGGCAAAGCTCTTTGGAGCAGCCTCTCTTGCCCGCTCCACCGCCGCCCGGGCAATCTCCT
>CALMJN010000209.1 GCA_937864385.1 uncultured Methanosarcinales archaeon
AAGATAGAGCTCGCCTTTTTCATCAAGAGAGTCTGGCTTTTCATTCCCATATTTGCAGGAATTATAGCCATACCAATGATATTCAATGTCTTTATTCCCGGAGATCCGCTCTATACCATCATGCACCTTGGAGAGGGTGCGCGCCTGGGGCCAATAGCGCTTCCCGAGAGCATCTTCATCACCAAGCAGGGAAGCCTTGCCGCGGTGATATTCACCATGCGCGTGGCAGCCTGCGTCTCTGCGGTGGTGCTCCTCTTTCTGACCACACCCCAGCAGATCCTCTTCAAGTCCCTGCGCACGGTGGGGGTTCCAAAGATATATGTTCTGACATTGCAGATGGCCTACCGATATATTTTTCTGCTAATGGAGCAGGTGCGGGAGATGCATACGGCCAAGAAGGCAAGAACCATAAAATCCAGAGGGATAATAGAGGAGCAGAAATGGGTGGGGGGACGCATAGGCTATACCCTTATAAGATCGCTGGCCATGAGCGAGAAGGTGCATATGGCCATGCTCTCCCGGGGCTTTAACGGAGAGGTTCATATCATGGAGGAGTTCCGGATGAGGCAGCGGGATTATCTGGCCGGGGCTGCGGCGCTGTGCCTAAGTCTGGTTCTGCTGTTGATCTCCCAGGATATCATTAAGCTGTAAAGACGGAATCTAACATGGCGACTATATTTGATTTGAGGGATGTTTCTTACTCCTATGTGGGAAAGATCGATGCGCTCCGGGATATAAGCCTGAAGATAGAGAGGGGTGAGCAGGTCAGCATCATAGGCTCAAACGGAAGCGGAAAATCAACTCTTCTGGCTATACTCGATGCGCTGATCTATCCCTCCTCCGGCGAGTTCTACGCCTTCGATAATCTGATTACTGAAGATGGCTTCGACTCCATCTCCGATAATGAATTCAGATCCTATTTCCGCACCAAGGTGGGATTCGTCTTCCAGAATTCCGATGTTCAGCTCTTCTCTTCCACGGTCTACGAGGAGATAGCCTTCGGTCCGCTACAGCTGGATCTTCCTCCCGAGGAGGTAAAGTCCAGGGTAAAGGACATCCTGGAGATGATGGAGATAGGAAAGCTGCGGGATAGATCGCCTCACACCCTCTCCGGCGGGGAGAAGAAGAAGGTGAGCATAGCCACGGTGCTGGTCAACAATCCCGATGTTCTCCTTCTGGATGAGCCATCCGCTGGGCTGGACCCCAGGACCCAGCTCTGGTTGATGGAGCTTCTCCAGGAGCTGGGCCGGGCGGGCAAGACAATCGTAAC
>CALMJN010000210.1 GCA_937864385.1 uncultured Methanosarcinales archaeon
GGTTGCCCAGCTGGTTTCCTTCCATCCTTTTGTCCCTGATCTCTCGGGCGATGGCCAGAGCCTGCTCGTAGTAATCGATGGCTTTGCGGGGCTCGCTCAGGGCAGCGTAGGCTAGGCCCAGGTTGCCCAGCTGGTTTCCTTCCATCCTTTTGTCCCTGATCTCTCGGGCGATGGCCAGGGCCTGCTCGTAGTAATCGATGGCTTTGCGGGGCTCGCTCAGGTCGGCATAGGCGTTGCCCAGGTTGCCCAGATGATTGCCCTCCATTGAACGATCCTTCAATCGTCTGGCCGCCCCCAGACCGTTCTCCAGCCAGGCTATCTTCTGCCTGGGATGAAGACGCAGATCAAGAACATACACTCCGGCATCCGGATATCTCATGCATATCTCGGCGACGGCGTGATCTTTTCCCATGCTCTTTGCCGCCCAGGCCTGTCCGGCCAGGATATTTGCCTCCTCCCGGTCGAATAGCGCCAGGCCAGCCAGAATGCCGGCATCTCCTTGCAGGTAGAGGCCATTGCCTGCGGAGAGCAGATCCTTATAATATGAAGCATGGCGCTGGGCTACGGCTGCCTTCTGCTATTCCTTCTGCCTGGCCGAGGCGAAGATGCGGGCCAGGTCGTGCAGCTTGTACCGCCCGTAATCCTGCCCCTGGGACTTGTAGTCTACCAGGCTCCAGCGCACCAGTTCGCTCAGGCTTCTATGCCCCTCATCCAGACAAATCTGCTCCTCGGCCTGGGCATCGAAGTCCGCCGGGAAGGCTGACAGATCGAGAAAGGTCTGCTGGAGCTTGGGCTCAAGCCTTTGGAAGCTGGGTCCAAGGCTGGCTTCAACGCTCATATCCACCCCCTGCTCGCCTATCATCTCCAGCCTGCTGCGCTCGTCCGCCAGAGCTTTCGCATACTCCCTCGGGCTTAGGTCCTCTGAATTGGCCAGATAGCTGGCAGCAGCCAGCAGGGCCAGAGGCAGAAAGCCGCAGAGCCTGGCGATCTCCGGCCACGCCGGATCATCTCTGCTGGACTTCTGCGGGCCGGCGGCAGGACAGCAGACATTGAGGAGCAGCTCCAGGGCCTCGCCTTCCTTCAGGACATCAAGATCCATTTTGAAGAAGAAGGGGCCAGGAATTGTGATTGTCATTCGGGAGGTGATGATAAGGCTGCAGCCTTTGGGCGGGACAAGCCTCAAGACCTGCTTGTCTTCCAGGGCGTTATCCAGGAGCAGAAGGACGCGCTTGTCCTTGAGGACTTCGAGGTATCTTTGCTTGGTTTCGGCTTCGCTATCCTGAATCCTCTCTTCATGATGATAGGAGCGGATGACAGAGCCCATCGCCTCGATGGGAGAGATGGGATCGGTTGTGCCCCTCATGTCCACC
>CALMJN010000211.1 GCA_937864385.1 uncultured Methanosarcinales archaeon
AATTATGTTATTGCAAAATATCATCAAGTTTATGCTTGCCCTCTGGCAATTATTGTCAGCCTGAAGGGCTTTGATTTTATATTCATTACTAGTCAAATTATTCCATTCAGCAAAAGCTAAATAGCCAATCAGGCAGTAGACTATTTCGATGTTCTCCGGCGGGGATGAATACCAGATCATAGACCATCAGCTTGCTCAGATGGTAATAGAGTTGCCAGATTCTCCTCTGGGAGAGATCATAGGCTATGTGCTCTCCGCTCCTGGAAAGAGGGTCCGCCCTATTATCCTCATGCTCTCGGCAGAGGCCTTCGGCGGAACGGCAGAGGAAGCTGCCAATGCCGCCTTAGCTGTAGAACTGGTGCATGCCGCCTCTTTAGTGCACGATGATATCCTGGATCAGGGCATAGAGAGAAGGGGCACCCAGAGTGCACTGGAGCGTTTCGGGCCGGAGGCTGCCCTTCTGGCCGGGGACTGGCTGATCTCCCGGTCCATAGAGCTCATCTCTCATTACCGCCAGCCGGTCATAGCCGCCTTTTCCGCCGCCTGCATGGATATGGCGGAGGGGGAATTGATGGACCTCTCTGCAGCCAGTTCTGCCGACGATTACTACAATTGCATATCCAAAAAGACTGCCTCACTCTTCTCCGCCTCCGCCAAGATAGGGGCAATGCTCTCCGGCGCCGATGATCAGGATGTATCCTGCCTGGAGAGCTATGGAAAGCACCTCGGATTAGGATATCAGGTCCTGGATGATCTGGAGGAGTTCTTGGGACTGGATCAAGGAAAGTCCTCCATGAAGACCTCGGTCACTCTTCCCAGGATCTATAGCAGCCTCCACCAGAAAGATGCTGCGGCGCAGATGTGCATCAAGATCATTGAAGAGCATAGCTGCTCGGCAAAGGATGCCCTCAGGCATTCCTCCGGGCAGGCTATGATGCTCTGCCGCCTGGAGAGCATTGTGGATGAGATGACCCACTGGGGGCTCAAGAGATGCAGATCACCGAGAAGCCTCTGCTGAGAATCGAGGCCTTTCAGGAGAAAAGCGGCATCCGTCTGGAGGGACGGGGTCCTGCGGCTCCTCTGGCCAGGCCGGTTCTGGAGAGAATGAACCGAATTTTCGCCGATGAGAAGCCCATTTCCACCGGTCCGGACAAATTCATCTTCTCCACCTGGATTCCTCCTGCGCCAAGCCTGGCCTTCGAGAGAATGCTCTCCGCCCAGGTTGCAGCCCTCTCCCGCCGGCCGGTTCCGGATCAATTTTCCATAGGGGTGATGAAGGCCTGCCCCAACGACTGCATCCACTGCAGTGCTCCATCACGCCAGGGCCAGATCCTGGAGAGCAGCCTGGTGAAAAGCGCCATCTCCCAGGCTCTGGATATGGGCTCCTATCTCATAACCTTCGACGGGGGAGAGCCCATGCTAAGAGGCGACCTTCCGGATCTGGTATCCTCCGTGGACCATAGAGCCATAGCCACCTCTTTTACCAGCGGCTACCACCTCTCCCCGGAGAGGGCCAGGGAACTGAAGAGAGCCGGGCTATATGCGGTGAGGATCAGCATCGACAGCCCGAGGGAGGATGAGCACGACCGATTTCGAGGGCGGGCGGGTGCCTATCACGATGCCCTGTCCGGGGTGGAGAACGCATTGCAGGCGGGGCTGCTGGTGGACCTTTTCATGGTCACCTCGCCTCACAATATCGACCTCCTGGAGGAGGCCTTCTCCCTGGCCGCCGATTTGGGAGTCCACGAACTCTCTTTATATGAGATCGTAGCTGTAGGCCGCTGGGCCTCTCATGAGAGTGAGGTTCTATCCGACCAGGATGTATTGCGGCTGGAGCGCTTCCATAAAGACAAGAACCATAAAGAGGGACCCAGGGTTACCGCTCTGCCCTATCTGCTCAGCCCGCAGATGTTCGGATGCTTCGCCGGCAGGAGATGGATTCATGTGGATGGAAACGGGGAGGCTCTTCCCTGCGCTTATATGCCACTCTCCTTCGGCAACATCAAGGATAAAAGCCTCAAGCAGATCTGGAAGGATATGACCTCTTACCCATGGTTTAAGGGCAGATGCTCCTGCCAGATGAGGGATACGGGATTCAGAGAAGCACATCGAAATATCCTGGAAGGATAGTCCAAAACAATATATAAAGTGCAGTCTGCGGAGGAGTCTCATTTTTATGAAAAGGTTGATGAAGATGGAGATAGTGCAAATGACTTCAGATGTGATACCCCTATGAAATTAAGATCTTTCTCCTCAGCTCAGATTGCCGGAGCCCTTCTCTTTCTCGGCGTTCTGCAATGGCTCATGGTTGTGCTGGCGGCTGAAGCCCTATTTCCCGGCTACAGCATCCGGGCCAATGATCTTTCCGATTTAGCATCTACCGTTCCCCCCAATGTCTCGCCGATGCAGCCCTCCGCCATGCTCTTTAATGCTTCCACCTTTGCTATCGGCCTGTTGAGCCTCATCAGCTCGGTGCTGATCCACTTTTCAGTCGGCAGCAGGCTATTTTCAATTACATTCGGCATCTCCGGCCTATTCGCCATGGGTGTGGCAGCCTTTCCCGGCGACGCAGGCACCATACATGGCCTGGTGGCACTGGGCTGGTTTACCACCGCCCCTCTCTCGGCCATAATCTCCAGTCGCATGGTCAAGGGCCCACTGGCATGGTTTTCCCCTGCTATAGGCCTCTTCTCCCTTGTAGTGCTCTTCTTTGCATTCTATAGCGGGACCGCATCTCCTTTTCAGCTCTTCGGCAGGGGAGGCGAGGAGAGGATGCTGGTATATCCGGTTTTGCTGTGGATGACGGCCTTGGCTGGGTACCTAATGGCAAGCCGCAGAGCCGATGGTCAGGATGTTTAAAGCAAAGTCAGAGAAGAAAAGGAAAAGCGCCCCGAATCCGGGCCGGAAAAATAGTTTCAGTCCTGCCAAGCCGCTTATGCCTCTTCTCTTTCCGATATGATGCGAATTCCTGCGTCTTTAATCTTGTTTTTCCGGGCGGCGTTGAGGAGCATGGGTGTCAGGCTCTCCACCAATGAGGAGGCCTCAAGGGGACCGGCCTTTAATGGCCTCAGGCTCTTGATCTCCCTTGTCAGGCCGGCCACGCTCTCCAGAGCCTCCAGGTCGTCTCCGCAGAGAAGGGCATCCGCTTTGAGAAGTCGCTCTCTGGCCTGCAGGGCGGCAGCGCAGATGGTATGAAAGGCGGCCACGATTCTGATGCCCTCGGGCAGCAAAGATCTGGCCTGGAGGGCAGCGCTGCCCTCCGGGGGAGGAGAATACTGGAAGAACCTGCCGTTGTAGCTCATGGGCACAACCGGGGATATGACAAGTTGATTGGCGTAAGAATTCTTCATCTCCCCGGTGACCAGGGGAAGGCTCTCAAAGGGAACGCAGAGCACCACCACTTCTGATGCTGCTATGGCGCTGCCGTTGTCTGTGCCCCAGACATTGCCCTTCTCTTCGAGCTTGTCCAGCACGGCTCTGGCACTCTCCTGGGCTTTATCGGCCTTTCTCGAGCCTATGATGATCTCATTATTTTCCGCCCAGCGAACGGCAAATCCCGTCCCGATGTCTCCAGTTCCTCCTACAAGAGCAATTTTCATTATAGCGGCCTCTAGCGGAAGCACAATTCCTTATGGTTGTATTTATGGATTTTGTCTTGATCGGCTCTCGGTAGATCCTTAAAAGCTTGACATTTAAATACTCATGCACTTCAAGATGGCATGGTGAATGGGAAATAACTGAAATTTCCCATCTCGTTCTTCCGCTACTATTTGCGGCTACAGGCCTTCTTTACATAGCGATAGAATGCAATTCCGTCCTGATCCTCATAAAAGGTGATCTTCTCCGCCTTCTCACCCACCCGGATCTTGAGGGTGCTGTTGTGGAACTCATCCACATACTCCACGTCATCGATCACATCCAGAGGAACAGTCTGCACGCTGTCCCAGGCAATTCCGGGCCGCACAAAATGAACGCTCTTGTCTGTGGTTACCAGATAGCCCAGCACCTTGTCCAGCATGCCCATTCTGGCTATGGCCAGCATCTGCTCCGAGACCCGGCTGTGCAGAAGGGCGGGGCAGATCTGCACCAGGCACTCCCCTGCCGCATTCAGCTTTTTAACCGCTCTCTTAAGCTTTCCCGGAACCTCTATCCCGCCATCCTCTGCCATCGGATTCATGTTTGGATATTCTCTAATCAAGGCTCAGGTTACAATCTTCTCCAGACAGCCTTTCTCCAGAGCTATCCTCACCTCTCGGGCCAGCCTGCGTCCCGTGGACATATTGGTGCGCCAGAGGGCGTTTCCATAGGGATGGCCCACTGCCATATGCACATTGGTGCCCCCTCCGATGCGAGGCGCCACATCGTAGATGTAGAAGTTGAGGTCCTTGTCCACGCAGGTCTGCAGGCAGAAGGGACCGATGATTCCCGGGCTGTAATGCTCCTGCGTTGCCGCTACATACTTTTCCGCCAGCTCAAAGGCCTTCTCCAGGAGCGACTCTCTGAGGGTGGCCGAGTTGTGGCCGCATACGGTGTACTCCGGATTGATCTGCAGGTCGTTTAGAGTAAGCTGCTGTGGCGCAGGCAGCCGGCAGTGGCCGTCCAGAGAGGTCTCAAAGCGCCAGTCTATGCCTATCAACTCGATCTGCTTGCTGATGGGCGAGTAAAAGAAGTCCAGATTGAAGACCGGACCGATGATATAGCGCTCGATTCTGGCCAGCTCTATTCCATCCTGGTCTATGACATTCTGGCGCAAGAGAGCATCGGCCTTCTGGCAGTACTCCTCATAGGAGGAAGCGGTGAAGAATCCCCGCTCCAGGGTCTTGACGGCATGAGGAAGCTTGACCATGACCAGCTCTTTGATATCCTCCGCCTCCACAGGCTCGGGAAAAGGCAGGCCAGCCTTCTCCAGTATCCAGTAATAATCTCTCTTGTCCCCCCTTTCCTCGGAGCGCAGCAGATTTCGCGAGCCGAGCAAAGGCACAGAGAACTGATCCTCAACCGCATCTATTCCGCAATAGGAGGTGAATGAACGGTTGGGAACGAAAAGAGTATTCTTGTTTTTCAGTATATCCTGGTTTTCAGGCTCTATTATCTCTGAGAATCGCTTCAGCATCATGACCTCGTCGATCATGCCCCCTACAATTCTGCCCGATTTATCCCTGCTGGCGCGGAAGTATTTGACATAGGGCTTTTCCCGTCCCTCCTGGCAGACCGCCAGAGTTCTAAAATTCTCCTCCACTGCGCCGTCTGCCGTATCCAGGGCAGAGTGGGATGCTATCATCCCGATACGCAGATCATCAAGGTCGTATCCCCTCAAGACCTCTAAGATCCTGCTGCGGTCGATCAAGTCAGAGCACCTCAAAATAATTCTGTCGTCCCAACATATTTCCATCCCAATTTATCAAGATGACCCTACCTCTCATCTTATCTCCCTCTGCCAGACCCATGTGGTAGCCTGCATGATCAAGCCGGGCTTCTCTCCCCATCTGCCCTCTTGCATATCCTTCCCATCCATTCCTCTGATAGAGGCTCGTCAACCCGTCCTCTCTTGCTTATAGCTCTTTTGCTTATCGAGGCAAAATGGCCGCATTGGCCTTAGGAGATAAGTCTTCTCCTCATCGTATCGGTTCTGGCATAAACCGATCTTGCCTGCACGGCAGGTCTGCGCGAGGCTATGTGATCTTCCTCCGGCAGCGATTAGTCGTCTGGTTATGGGAGCACATTTCCCTGGCCAGTAATAAATGATGCTGTTATTGCTTTAATATTTTTAACCTGTTAGGCCTTGTCCAGCAATCCCAAATAGAAGTATCATCTGAGAGAAAGTTCAATCGCTATGCAGGCCTCATAATGGCACACATGCATCCT
>CALMJN010000212.1 GCA_937864385.1 uncultured Methanosarcinales archaeon
GGCATCATCCTGGGTCCGAATAAAGAGCAGGTAATAGACACCGTTGAATCCCGATCCTGGGATGTGCCCATACATTTCATCTACCAGGGCGATCCAAAAGGGCTCGCCCATACCATACTGGTTGCCCAAGAATTTCTTGATGACGATTTTGTAATGTACCTGGGAGACAACATCCTCAGAGACGGCATAGTGCATCATAAAGAGAAGTTTCAGGAGCTAAAAAGCGATGCCAGTGTCCTCCTCACCAGGGTTGAGGATCCTCAGCGCTTTGGTGTCGCCGATCTAAATCCTGATGGGAGCATCAAAAGGCTGGTGGAAAAGCCTAAGGTCCCTCCCTCAAATTATGCCCTGGTGGGCGTCTATTTCTTCAGGCCTTCCATAATCGAGGCCTGCAGAGCCATAAAACCCTCATGGAGAGATGAGCTGGAGATAACCGATGCCATCCAATGGCTCATCGAACATGGATACAAAGTTGATGCATCTTTTGTAGAGGGATGGTGGAAAGATACAGGCAAGCCTGAGGATATCCTGGAAGCCAATCGCTTGATATTGGATGATATCTCCGCCAGCAATGAGGGTCAGATCAATGAATCTCATGTAATTGGCCGGATTATCATCGAGAAAGGCTGCTTGATTGAGAGATCGACAATAAAAGGGCCCTGCATAATCGGGAAAGGCAGCGTGATAAGCGACTGTTATATAGGTCCTTATACCTCGGTGGGAGATGGGAGCAGGATCACGGGAACAGAGGTGGAGGACACCATCATAATGGACAATTGCATGATAAGCAAAGCAGGAAAGATCGTGGAAAGCCTGATAGGCAGAAATGTCAGGATTCAAGAAGGAATAGCTCTGCCCAAAGGCAATAGATTCATCGTCGGCGATAACTCCGACATCTCATTGTGATTTAGATGAAGCTGCTTGTCACTGGCGGTCTGGGATTCATAGGAAGCAATTTCATCCGGCTGATGCTCCATGAGCATGATGATATCCGTATACTGAATATTGATGACCTGCGCCTGGGATCAAATCCGGAAAACCTGCGGGACCTTGATGATGAAAGGCGATACGAATTTTGCAGGGGAGACATTGCCGATGAGAAGCTTATTGCCGGCTTGATCAAGGATGCCGATGCCATAGTCAACTTTGCCGCGGAGACTCATGTGGATAGATCTATTGCCCGGCCGGAATCGTTTCTGCACAGCAATGTCCAGGGAGTCTTTAATCTCCTGGAGGCTCTAAGGCATCATAACTCTTCCGCCAGGTTTGTGCAGATCTCCACCGATGAGGTTTATGGGGATATATTGAGGGGATCTTTTACCGAGGAGAGCACTGTGAAGCCGTCCTCGCCCTATTCCGCCAGCAAAGCAGCAGGAGACGTATTTGTCCAGGCCTATGCTCGTACTTATGGTCTTATAGCTATGGTTACCAGATGCACCAATAATTACGGCCCCTATCAGTTTCCGGAAAAACTGATTCCCAAGACCATACTGCGGGCCAAAAACGGCTTGAGGATTCCCATCTACGGCACAGGAGAGAATGTGAGGGACTGGATATATGTTATCGACCACTGCCGGGCCGTGGAAGCCGTACTTCTGCGAGGCGGAAAGGGCCAGATCTATAACATCTCAGCCGCAGAGGAGAAGAGCAACCTTGATGTGGTCAAGATCATTCTCCAGTCTCTGGGCAAAAGCGAGGATCTAATAGACTTTGTGGATGATAGGCCAGGGCATGATGCCAGATACAGCCTTGACTCCACCAAGATCAGAACCGAGCTGCACTGGCATCCCCAGGAGAATTTTGCAGAGGGAATTAGAGAGACTGTAGCCTGGTATTTGGAGAACGAGCCCTGGTGGCAGCCTCTCATGGATGAAAGAGTCCTGCATCCTGCACCCTGGACGCTCCGCTGGTGAAACATATGAAGATATTGATAACTGGCGGAAGCGGGCTTCTGGGGGGAAAGATTGCTGAGCTGGCTCAGGCTCGGGGAGATGAGGTCTTTTCCGGATATGCTCATAATGCGCCAGTCTTTGGCAAAGCGGTAAAATTCGATCTTCTGGATTGGCCGGGAATTTCTGAAACGATAATGAGGCTCAAGCCGGAGATCATAATTCACAGTGCCGCTCTCACCGACGTGGATAGATGCGAGCGAGAAAGGGAGCTGGCATACAAAATTAATGTTGAAGGGACACGGATAATATCCGAGGCGTCCAAAAAAGCCGGATCATTTCTCATATATATCTCTACGGATTACATCTTTGATGGAAGCCGGGGCAGGTACAAGGAGGGTGACGACCCCCATCCCTTGAACTACTACGGCCTTACCAAGCTCCTGGGTGAGGGATTTTGCGATGGCTGCATCGCCAGATCCTCTGTGTTATATGGCAGCAGGCCCGCCAGCGGGAAGGTCAACTTTGCTCTCTGGATCATAAATAGCCTCAGATCCAACCAAACGATACATGTGGTCACGGACCAGTTCATAACTCCCACTCTCAATTCCAGTTTAGCAGCAATGGTATTGGAGGTGGGAGAGAGACAGCTAAACGGAACCTATCATCTGGCCGGAGCCAGCCGGATATCCAGGTACGACTTCGCAAGAACAGTAGCCAGAATGCTAGACCTTGATCTGAGCCTTATATCGCCCTGTCGGATGGAAGACATGAAATGGGCTGCCAAAAGGCCGATGGATTCATCTCTGGATACCGCCAAAGCGGCGAAACAGCTTGAGGAAAAGCCTCTCTCAACCGAACAGGCCATGCAAAGGTTGAAAAGAGAATGGATCTAAAAAGATCCGAGATGAAAGAAAGGATGAATCTGGCTCATTTTTCGGACTGATTTCAAGGCAAATGGTTTCCTGAGCTAGGAGGGATGCCCACCCCCTGTAGCTCAGGATCGATCATTACTGCCTGCCTTCTATGCCTGGTTGGGTGGAATTGCACCCTGGACAAGCCCGGATAAGAGAGAGTAGCCTGTACCGCTCGTTGCTGCATTCACAGGCATGATCTGTACCGTCCAGTCTCCTGCCGGGGGGCTTTTCAGGAAGTAGTAATCATATTTCGACCCGGTGAGGTGCACCACATTTCGGCCATCTCCCTGAGCAGGCAGGACTATCTTGTTGGGCTGGACCAAGGTCAGCTTGAAGGCAGCATCCTTCCAGGACAGGCCGATCATCTCCCATTGATTCATGGCGGAGAGGGCAACCTGGCCTATTGAGGCTATCTGAGCCAGCGAGCCAAGATCTCTGGTGAAGCTGATAGGCGTGGCTCCGGGATAAGCCAGGCCGTTATAAACCTGCAAGACCTCCGCAGATAGCATCGATCCGCCCCATGGAAGGGTAATGGAGGTTCCTGCTGGTATGGTGTAGGATTGGGGTTTGGATGGGGCAGGAGCCGGTGCAGTGGGCTTGGGTGGTGCATAAGGTACTCCATAGGGATAATAGGGGTAGTAAGGATAGTAAGGATAATAGTAGTAATATGGATACTCGCAGGTCCCATCTACGCAAATCTGTCCCTCCTTGCACTTTTTCGGATAATAGCATCCAATCTTGCTATCGCATCTATTGTAAGTGCAGGGATTGTGGTCATCACAGTGTACTGCAGCTCCTTTACAGGATCCACCAGAACAAGTATCGCCAGTGGTGCAGGCGTTTCTATCATTGCAGATGGCGTTATTGTTCGCATGTACACACTTTCCTGTGGCTGGATCGCAGCTGTCGTCGGTGCAGGGATTCCCGTCGTCGCAGGACAGGCGCGTGGTCCCGGGACGGCTTCGGCGCCTGGCAGTTCGAGGCGCTGCCCGGCGGGCCGGTGCAGCGCGAGGGCGCGATCCGACTGGGGGTCAACCTGGTGATGTACGCGCTGCTGCTGGACTACAAGGACGAGCAGGCCCACGTCGAGACCCTGCGCGGCCTGTGCGCCGGCCTGTTCGTGGCGCGGCTGCAACCGCGGCGCGCGCGCGTGGCCAGCCTGGCCGGGCTGCTGACCGGCGACGCGCTCACGCTGCATTACTACCGCCATGCCGGCCTGCGCCGCTGGGTGGCGCAGACGGTGCAGCGCGAGAACCTCGCCGCCACGGTGGTGTTCTCTTCGTCGATGGCGCAGTACGGCCAGGCGCACCCCGAACTGCCGATGCTGGTGGACTTCGTCGACGTCGACTCCGCCAAGTGGGCCGACTATGCGCCGCGCCACCGCTGGCCGCTGTCCTGGCTGTACCGGCGCGAAGGGCGGCGGCTGCTGGCCTGCGAGCGCGCGGTGGCCGCGCAGGCACGGCGCAGCTTCTTCGCCACCGAGAAGGAAGCCGCACTGTTCCGCCAGCGCGCGCCCGAATGCGCCGGCCGCGTCGAGGCCATGGACAACGGCGTGGACACCGACTATTTCAGCGGCGACGCGGCGCGAGCCTCGCCTTTCCAGGCCGGCGAGCTGCCGATCGTCTTCACCGGCGCCATGGACTACTGGCCCAATGTCGACGCCGTGACCTGGTTCGCCGCCGAGGTGCTGCCGCGCCTGCGCGAACAGCGGCCGCAACTGCGCCTGCATATCGTCGGCCGCTCGCCCACCGCGGAAGTGCGTGCGCTCGCCGCCAGCCCCGGCGTGGTGGTCAGCGGCACCGTGCCCGACGTGCGGCCCTACCTGCAGCACGCCGCCGTCGTGGTGGCGCCGCTGCGGCTGGCGCGCGGCGTCCACAACAAGGTGCTCGAGGCCATGGCCATGGGCCGGCCGGTCGTCGCCGCCACGGCCTGCGCCGCAGCGCTGAACGCCGAACCCGGCGGCGAGATCCTCGACGCCGCCGACGCCGACGAATACCTGCGCTGCATCGAGCTGCTGCTGCAGGCCCCCGAACGCGCGGCCGCCATCGGCCAGGCCGGCCGGGTGCACGTGCAACGGGCCTACACCTGGCCCGCCCATCTGGCCGTGCTGGACCGCCAGCTGGCCACCTTGCGCCCCGCGGCGCCAGGCCCGGCGCCCGCGCGCGCCATGAACCAGGAACCCGTTGCATGAGTGCCGTCCTGACGCCCGCCGTCACCCCTTCGCCGTGGCGCAGCGCGCTGCCCATGCTGGTGCTGCTGCTGGCCGCCATCCTGCTGCTGTACCGCGAGACCGGCATGGCCATGGCCCAGGTCTGGTGGACTTCGGACACCTTTGCCCACGCCATGCTGGTGCCGCCCATCAGCCTGTGGCTGGTCTGGCGGCAGCGCGAGCGGCTGGCGGCGCTGACGCCGCGCTCGCAGCCCTGGGTGCTGCTGCCGATGCTGGTGGTGGCCGCGCTGTGGCTGGCGGCCGACCTGGTGGCCGTCAACGCCCCGGCGCAGTTCGCGCTGGTCACGCTGGTGATCCTGGCCGTGCCCGCGGTGCTGGGCCTCGAGGTCGCGCTGGCGATCCTGTTCCCGCTGCTGTTCCTGTATTTCTCGGTGCCCTTCGGCGAATTCATGCTGCCCACGCTGATGCAGTGGACGGCCGACTTCGTCGTCATGGCGCTGCAGTTCACCGGCATTCCGGTCTACCGCGAGGGCCTGCAATTCGTCATCCCCTCGGGCCGCTGGAGCGTGGTCGAGGAGTGCAGCGGCGTGCGCTACCTGATCGCGTCGTTCATGGTCGGTACGCTGTTCGCCTACCTGAACTACCGCTCGTGGAAGCGTCGGGTGGCCTTCATGCTGGTGGCGCTGGCGGTGCCGCTGGTGGCCAACTGGCTGCGCGCCTACATCATCGTCATGCTGGGCCATCTGAGCGGCAACAAGATCGCCGCCGGCGCCGACCACCTGATCTACGGCTGGGTGTTCTTCGGCTTCGTGATGCTGCTGCTGTTCTGGATCGGCGCCAAATGGCGGGAGGACGAGGCGCCCGTGCCGGCAGACCCGCACGCGGGCTCGAGCAACATTGCGCTTCCCGGCGTTGGCCTGCGGGGGATCGGCGGCGCCGCGCTGGCCACGTTGCTGGTGGTCGCCGCCTGGCCGGCATGGGCGTAGCCGAGATACAGCTCGCCGCCCAGGACACTGCCTCCTATGGTGCCGATATCGGCAGCAGCCTGCCCCGGCTTTTAGATAGTCTGGCCGGCCTTCCAGGGGATTTCATGCTGCGGGTGGGAATGATGAATCCCGATTCGCTGATGCCGTATCTCGACGAGATGATCCGGGTGCTGCAAAGCCCCAGGATCTTCAGGTTCCTGCACATCCCCCTCCAGTCCGGCTCAGATGATGTCCTCAAGAGAATGGGCAGGAGATATACGGCGCAGGACTTCATCAATATCGTCAAAATCCTTCGAGCATCTCTGCCAGATATCTCTATCAATACCGATGTGATCTGCGGCTTTCCCGGAGAGACGGATGAGGACTTCGGAGAGACAATGGATGTCGTAAGGCTGGTACAGCCACACAAGGTCAATGCGACCAGATTCTCCCCGCGGCCGGGCACGCCTGCTGCGAGGCTGTACGATATGAAAGAAACCTGGCAATCCAACTGGAAAGATTATTATGCCGTCTTGCAGGTCCATCCTTCGGCTGAACCGGAGGTGATCAAGGCTGCCTATGAGCGACTGGCCCGCAAGTATCATCCCGATATGAACTC
>CALMJN010000213.1 GCA_937864385.1 uncultured Methanosarcinales archaeon
AGGCCGCCCGCGCTCGTCAGCACGTATGCACGCGCACGGGGGCGCGCGGGAGTGCGGCTGGGCGGAGAAGGAATGCCGCGTGAGGTGCAGTCGTCGCGGCGTCACTATATCTTTAAGTGGCGATTGCATGCAATGAGAATCTAAATTGAGCTGCGTCATCGATGCTTTCTCCGGAGAGAATTTAAGCTTAAAGCGATAATGATAATTCATATGCTTACACTCACAGCAGTAATCCACAAAGAAGACGATGCATTTATTGCTGAATGCCCGGAGGTGGGCACTGCCAGCCAGGGCAAAACTATTGAAGAGGCAGCCAAAAACCTCAAGGAGGCGACCGAGCTTTATTTGGAGGAATTTCCATTAAAGAGCATGGAGAGGTCGTTTATTACTACCTTTGAACTCTAGCCGCTTCTACTCACAAACCGCAGCCTGCAAACACCATCCCCCCGGCACAGCCTTGCCTGCCGCTCAAAGTCGATCTTCTCCCCATCTTTTTCCGAAAACTCCCCGGCCCAGGTCTCGTTCTCCACCCGGCAGATGACCTCGCTCACCCTCTCCGAGAGATCGCCCCGCCCGGACTTGATCATGATCTGGTGCCAGGGGCAGGCATAGACCGCCACCTCCACTGCCCTCTCCTGCCGCATTATATCGAATTCGAATCCCTCCAGGGCCAGGCGGACGGACAGCGCCTGCTCGAGACCTGCCAGGCCCGAGGGCAGATTCATCATGGCCTTGAGAGCCCGGGCCTGAATCTTGGGCAGGACCCTCCATACCGCCTCATCTATCTGCAGTGCCTGCTCAAAGCCCATCCGCTCCTCCACCTTCATGAACCAGAGGCCGTCCACTGCGGTGTAAGAGCGGCGAAAATATTCGGTCTTCTGCTCTTCCGTCAGATGGCTCATTTCCCCTTCTCCTCTTTCTTCTGAAGCAGCTCAGATTTCTGCTTTCTTCTGGCCTTGATCATAGCCCGGCAGGACTGCAGCGACCTCCGGCACCTCTCGGCCATCTCCCCTGCCTCATGGGCAGCTGGATCGCCCAGCCCGGCCATCTCCCGCTCCCTCTGTTGGTAAACTGGCAGGGCTTTCTTATAGCACTTGAGCGCCTTCTTCAGCCACGCCTCTTCCTCCGTCTCTTCCTGGGATAAAAGGACATAGGCGTAGGCAAGGGCGCGAAGAATATCGGCATGTTCCATGGGCGCTCCCTCTTCGGTGTAGTACTTTAGCGCATCCTGCCAGGCCTCAATGGCGCTCCGGCAGTTCTCGGAATGCTTCTCTTTCTCCGCCATGGCGATGAAGCTATGGGCCAGGTTCTTCTGGGCGTAGGCCTTCTCCCCCGGGCTGATCTTCTCATAGACCCGGATTGCCGCCTGGCAGGCATAAATGGCCCGCTTGCAGCTTTCCGCCCTGCCATCCACCTCGGCCAGGGCGGAATAGGCTGCCCAGAGCAAGGTCTGGGTCTCAGCATACTCGGCGGGATTGCTCTGCACCCGGTATATGCGCAGGGCCTCCAGGGCGGCATCAATGGCCTCCCGGCAGTGCCGCGCCTTATCCTCGGGAGAGATATCCGCGTCGGCCAACATGCAGGCGGTTATGGCCAGATCCTTGTAGCAGCCGGCCAGGGGCAGGGGCTGGCCGAACTTCAGGGTGGCCTTCAGCCTCTCCCGGGCGGCATCCAGAGCAGCAGAGCAGTTCTCCGCCCGGTATTCGACATCGGCCATCATGAGGTAAGCCATCCACAGGTTCATCTGAGCCTCGGCATAGTCCTGAGGGAAGCTGTCCAGGGTGAAAAAGGAGAGCGCCTCCTCAGCAGCCTTCATCCCCTTGCTGCTGTTGGCAGAAGAGCCCTCCCGCCGCCCCAGGGCTAAATAGACCGAGGAGAGGTTGTTCTTAGCCGTGGCATAGAGCCAAGGATGCTCATCTCTGGAATAGATCCCGGCAGCCTGGCGGTAGGCATCAAGAGCCAGCCGGCACAGCTCCAGAAACGGGTCCTCTCCTGTCCTTTGCTCTGCCGTCCCTTCTTCTCCTGGCCTTTCCTCTCCTGCCCTTTCCTCACCCGTCCATTCCTTGCCCACCCGCCCCTCTCTCACTTCCCGGCCGAGCTCAAGATCCCATTTCCCATCCTCTCCCGCCCGGAAATATGACTGCTTGCGGGCTGGCTTTGGATCCTGCCCCGGCTCCACATGCATCATTTCCCGGTCCTCCCTTGCCTCCGCTTCCTCCGCCAGGGCAAAGTAGGCGTTTCCCAGGCTGTTTTGCAGCGCAGCATAGGCCAGTGGCTGCTCCTCGCGGCTGATGCCGGAGAGGGCCTCCTGGCAGGCAAAAATAGCATTGTGGCAGTTTTCTTCCCTCTCCTCCACCTGGGAGAGGGCAAGATAGGCTATGGCGAGATTGTTCTTCACTGCCGCATACCTCGCAGGATAGCGATCCTGGGCATAGGTGGCCAGAGCCTCCCGGCAGGCAGCCATTGCTTTTCGGCAACCATCGGCCTGATCGGCGGCATAGCCTGCCGCCTGGGCCAGTATGAGATAGGCTCCGGCCAGATTGGCCTGGGCGGCGGCGCAATCGAGCAACTGGTCCTTGGAGCGGTAGATGCTCAAAGCAGCCAGAGCTGCTGCTATGGCTAGCTTGGCATTATCCCGGCGGCTCTCCAGCTCCGCCAGCTTGCGATAGGCTCCACTCAATTCATTCTGGATGGCGGCATGATCCTCCGGAAAAGAGGCCGCACCAAAAAAGCCCAGAGCCTCCTGCCAGCAGGATATGGCCCTGGTCAGGCTGCTGCGCCTTTCTGTGAGGTCGGCCAGAGAGGAATAAGCCGATCCCAGTCCCCTTAAAACCCTGGCCCGGAGGGCAGGATAGCTTTCAGGAGAATAGAATTGCAGAGCCTCCTCATAAGCATCTATGGCCCTCCGGCATACCTCTGGGTCGTTCCTCTGCTCTATGATCTCCAGACAGCCGTCACCTATGCGCCGCAGGAGATTGCTCCGCTGCAGAGCATCCATCTCCATGGCCAGCATCCTCTCCCATACCCGGAGGGCTCTCTGGTATTCTGCAAGCTCGCTCTCTGCCATTCTTTGCACCGGCGGCAAATGAATTTAATGCAATCATCATATCATGATTGAAGATGATATGGAAGATCGACTGCGCCGCTGCTAGATCTAATCTTCGCTCTCTTTCTCTCCTGCTCTGATTTATCTTGGCCTGCAAGCCTACAAGATCGGCAGGTTTCGCCGTTCTCAGGAGAGCCTTTCGCCCGAATCAGTCCAGCTTTTCCGTTTCCCGTTTTTGGCCGGACCCATCTTCTTCGCCCAGCCTCTCCAGGGCATAGGCTCTCTTCTCCCGAGCCACCTGGTTGGATTGGTTTCTGGTGAGGATCCGGTCATATGCCTGTACCGATCGGTCCCATCTTCCCATGCTGGCGGCCGTCTCCGCCTCGGCGAAATCCTCCCTATCTCTGTTGCCATCGCTCTTGAGCGATTCCTCCGCCGCATTGATCAGGAGGCCGGAGAAGAGGAAGACTACCGTCATCACCCCAATTCCGGCCAGGATGGTGCCTATGAAGAGAGCCTGCTCAATGGGCTCCCGCTCTGGAGAGTCGCCCTCCTGGCTTAGCAGGCGAACCCGCAAAGTCCGGGGTGTGATCAGGGCCAGAATTCCCGCTGCCGTCAGGAGCACTCCTGCCGGAATCCAGACCGCCCAGCCCAGAAAGCCGCCCTGATCTATCCAGGCCACGTAACCCGCTGGAAAGCCCAAGAGGCCGGAGAAGAGAAGGAGCAGCCCGGCCTTTTTCGGGCTGCGCCGGTATAAAGCCGCTCCTGCGGTCCCGGCCACTGCCAGGAGAAAGAAAACCGTCCCTCCCATCTGGTAGAGCAGTCCCCAGTTTCCCATTCCGTGGGAGGACCATCCCATCTGCGAGGCCAGAAGATGAAAAGCGGCTATGAGCACTCCCGCCAGCCCGCCCAAAAGGGCCAGGGCTTGGATGGTCAGGCGGCCCAGGCGGTCGGGGTCGTTCTGGGAGGCGTTTCTTCCTGTTTCAGTCATACTCAATTCATAGGTTCATTCTATTATTCAATCCATTCTCTTGCTGGATTGACAAGAACACTCAAGAGACATCCAAGCATCCAGATAAAATGTATAAATAAAAATATTTGAGCTAAAGTTAATGACGACTTAAGCCACCTGCTTTCCCGCCGCCGGGCCCCACATGGCGTTATAGATCTCGGTGATCTTGACCACAACGCAGCTCTTGGCCGGCAGCTTGTTGTTGATGCCGTGCACCCAGGCCCGCATGGCCTCGAAGTCGGGCCCCTCCTTGGTCACTGTGACATTGCCCTTGATCTGGAAGGACTTCTTGGTATCCCCATTGTAGCAGAGTATGGATATCTTGGGGTTCTCGGCCAGGTTCTGGGCCGTCTTGTAGAAGAAGTTGTCCGCCAGCATTATGGTCTCATCGTCCATGATCTTCATCAGCCCCACAAAGACCACATTGGGCACCCCGGCCTTGCTGGCCGTGGCAATGGGCACCGGCTTTTGCTTCTCCAATGTCTCTCGAACTTCCGCAGGCATCTTTACCATTTTAATATCACCTTGAGCCAAGTATAGCTGCATCATGCGATAAATACCTGCGCTTTGCTGCCGGATGATGCCAGTTTTCCCCAGGGCAGCCGCAGCTGCTGGCGAAGCCGACAGTTTAGATTTATTTCGCTCCACACGGCATACCTTTAATACCGGCTGATCCAATCTGGCATCAGACCATGCCTGCCGATCCGGTTGTCAAATGGGAGGAGTTTTTGCGCTCCCGCTACTG
>CALMJN010000214.1 GCA_937864385.1 uncultured Methanosarcinales archaeon
GGCTATGACCACCCTTGTCCTGGGTTCGAAGAATTCCTCTTCTCTGATCTCCTCCATAAAGCTGTGCACATCGTCGCCAATGGTCTCCGAGGAGCAGGTGGTGTTGATGGCTAAAACATCGGGATGATAGATGTTGACGACGTTGTCCACGGCCTCCTTGAGGTTGTTTCTGCCTCCGAAGACCACCGAGTCCTCGGTGAATGAGGAGGTTGCAGCCAGCGTGGGCTCCCGGTAGTGGCGAGAGAGAACCATGCGCAGGTACGATGAGCAGCCCTGCGAGCCGTGTGTTATGGGCATGCAGTTGTGGATGCCTTTGTAGGCCAGGATGGCTCCAATGGGCTGGCAGATCTTGGCCGGGTTTATGACCAATGTTTCACGCTCTACCATCTCTTTGGGGGTGTAATCAAGCATTGTTCTGCCTCCAGGGCGGATTTATGAATTTCCAGGTGGGGCTGTTCACTGACATGTCTATGTCCTTGGCAAACTGCACAAATCCCTCAAAGCAGGTGTAAGGGCCGCTATAATCGTAGGAGTGCATCTGGCGGGAGGGAATATGCATCTTCTGGAAGACGTACTTGTCCTTGATTCCGGAGCAGAAGAGATCTATTCCCAGATCCTTGACGAGCCTCTCACACTCGTGATGGCTGTAATCGTCGATCATGATCTGTCCGTCTTTCATGTGCGGCATCAGGCCCTCGTAATCCATCAGCCTCGGGATCCTCTCCTTCTTCTTCTGAATTTCAGAGTCGTCGTAGGCCGAGACCACAGTCGGGTCGCGTTCGTAGTGAATATCCTCCAGCACTTTGGAGCGTGCTGTGTGAACTATGCTTGAGAGCACCTTTCGACCCTCGTAGTCGTCTCTGTGGGCGAACTCATAGCCAGCCACCACCACCTCCATGCCCAGAGTCTCGAACATGTTTCTGAAGTGATGGGCCCGTGAGCCTCCAACCAGGATCATCACCTTCTTTCCCGAGAGCCTCTTTTGGTACATGTCGATGACCGGCTGAATCCTGGCCATCTCCTCGGCGATCACAGCTTCCGTTCTTTTGGTGAGATCTGGATCGTCGAAGAAAGCGGCCATGTCTCGCAGGGTAGATATTGTGTCTACCACGCCCAGGTAGTTGACTTTGAGCCAGGGCAGGCCGTATTTCTCCTCCATCATGCGGTTGGTATAGTTGATTGACCTGTGGCAGAGCAGTATGTTCAGCTTGGCCCGGTGGGCTTTGGCGATGTCGTGGAACGAGGCGTCACCAGTGAAGGGGCTGACCACTCTGTAGCCCACCTTCTCGAGCAGATCCTTGACCACCCAGTAGTCTCCGCCGATATTGTATTCGCCGAAGACGTTGACATCGAAGGGCCCGGGGTTTTCCAGCTCCTCCGTGCCGACAAGGTGCTCCATCAGGGAGTTCGAGGCTATGTGGTGTCCTGCCGACTGGGAGACGCCGCGGTAGCCCTCGCATCTTACCGGGATGACCTTGATTCGCAGGTCCGTCTCGGCCTTCTTGCAGACCGACTCGATATCGTCTCCGATCAGGCCGATGGGACAGGTGCAGAAGACAGAGATGCACTCGGGCTTGAAGATGGCATAGGCCTCCCGGATGGCAGCGGCCAGCTTCTTCTCGGCTCCAAAGACTATATCCGTCTCCTTGACATCGGTGGACAGGCAGTAGCCGGCGAAGCAGTCTCTGCCATCTTCTTTGCTCATGAGGTTTCTGCGAGTCCCCCAGGTGAAGTAGGCACAGCCGATGGGACCGTGGGTGATGTGCAGGATATCTTTGATCGGCCCGATGACCACGCCTTTGGAGCCGGCGTAGGCACAGCCGCGATTGGTGAGAATGCCGGGGACAGACTTGTCGTTGGCCTCGATCTTCTGCTCGACCTCACAAGCATCCTTGACCACCGCATGCCTTCTTCGGACCTCGGCTGTCTTTTTTGGCAATCCCTTGAGCATCTCCTCGACGGCCTGATTGCTTTGGGTTACGGTTATCGGACCATTCATGCTCTCGCTTTCGATCGCTTTTTCCGCTCCGCTCATGATATAGCCACACTCCCTCTCTCGCCTGTCCGGATTCTGACTGACTCGTCCGCCGGGCAGACAAAGATCCTGCCGTCACCGTAGTTTCCAGTTCGGTTGACCTTGGTGATGACTGCGACCACTGCCGGGACAAACTCATCCTCCACCATTATCGAGATCATCCTCTTGGGAATGAATTTCATGCTCCGCTCATCCAATGGATCTTGCCGGGAAGGGTGAGGGATCTGCAGGCCGCGCTGCTTTCCCCGACCGCTGGCTTTGTAGACGGTGATGGATGGAATGCCAATGACGTCCAGAGCGTCCTTGGTGCTCTCCATCTTGTTCATCTGGATGATGGCCAGGACTTCTTTCATTGCTACAGCCCTCGCTTGCCGGTTCGGATGGTATAGGCTTCTTCAACCGCTGTCACGAAGATCTTGCCATCACCAATGTTTCCGGTTCTTGCGGATTCCTCGATTATTTTGACCGCCTTCTCCTGATCGTCATCGCCGACAACAAGCATGAGCATGGTCTTGGGAAGGTTGTCATAGACCACATTGCCCACTTTGATGCCTTTCTGCTTGCCTCTGCCGAAGACCTCGATCCTGGTCAGAGCAGTAAAGCCGCCGGCCTCCAGGCTGTCGGATACCTTATCCACAGCCTCAGGCCTGATGACTGCCCGGATCATCTTCATTCCACAACACCCCACTGCATCATGACCTGCTCCAGCTCCTCATACTCCATGGGCTTTGGAATGACGAACATCTCATTCTCGTCCACGGCCTTGGCCAGGGCCAGGTAGGCTTTGGCCTGATCCGAGTCCGGGGCGTACTGGATGACGGTCTGCTTGTGGATCTCGGACTGGTGGACGACGTTGTCTCGGGGAATGAACTGGATCATCTGGCTGCCTATCTTCTCGGCAAAGGCGCTCACCAGCTCCTTTTCCCGGTCGACGTTGCGTGAGTTGCAGATTATGCCGCCAAGCCTCGTTCCGCCAGATTCGGCAAACTTTTGTATGCCCTTGCAGATGTTGTTGGCAGCGTAAAGGGCCATCATCTCACCGGAGGCCACGATGTAGATCTCCTTTGCTTTTCCTTCCCGGATGGGCATGGCAAAGCCTCCGCAGACGACATCACCCAGGACGTCGTAGAAGACATAGTCCAGGTCGTCGGTATAGGCTCCCAGGTTCTCCAGGAGGCCGATGGAGGTGATGATGCCCCGTCCAGCGCAGCCGACGCCGGGCTCCGGCCCGCCGGACTCGACGCATTTGATGCCGCCAAAGCCGATCTTCATCACATCTTCGAGTTGCACATCGCCCTCTTTTCGCAGTGTATCCAGGACGGAGGGCTGTTTCTTGCCGTTCATCAGGAATTTAACAGAATCTGCTTTGGGATCACAGCCTATCTGCATGATCTTCTTGCCCATTGTGGACAAGGCTGCTGTGAGATTCTGAGTTGTGGTCGACTTGCCAATGCCGCCTTTGCCATAGATGGCTACTTGCCTCATGTTGCACCTAACCAATTTTATTTAATATTTTATATTTAAATCTGGGGAGCTGCGGATTTTTGCACAATCTCCGCGGCCGTGCCGGAAAGTTGGGAGAGTAGGCCCAACTTTGAGGAATAAGCTCTTGAAAGGAGTGCTTCGTGTCTGTGGTAGTCTTCGCCGCCTCACCTCCAAGATAGCGGTAGGGGCGGGGTTATAAGGAATTATTTGAGAAGATGGCGGAGGATGTCTGAATTGGGAGGGGATTTTAGGAGGTTCTTCGCTGTTCTGAGTGGGTATGGGGTAAGGTTTAATAATCTCATTTCATGAATTATAATGCGTGACTCTATCTCAGGAAGACCTATTCAAGCTGGCATTGAACCTTCAAGAGCCATGGTATATCAAATCCATCGAATTCAGTAGTGCTAAAAAACAGATAGATATTAATATCGATTTCATCCCAGGAAGTCGATTTGAATGCTCAAATTGCAAATCACAGAATAATTGCATTCACGACACAAAGGAGCGAGTATGGCGGCACCTTAATTTTTTCCAGTTTAAGGCATATATCCATGCCAGAGTGCCACGCACAATTTGCCAGAAATGCGGTTCAATCAGATTGATTGATGTTCCCTGGGCGAGGAGGAGTACCGGATTCACACTGCTAATGGATGCTTTGATACTGCTTCTTGCCCAAAATATGACAGTTAGTGCCGTAGCTGAGATAATAGGTGAGCATGATACAAGGATTTGGAGGGTTCTATCATACTATATCCCTGAATGCAGGTCTAAGGAGGATTATTCTCAAGTAAAAATCGTAGGCGTAGATGAAACATCGTGTGCCAAATTTCATAAATATGTATCGCTTTTCGTTGATCTCAATAATAGTAAAGTTCTATATGTATGCGAAGGCAAGGATGCAAGCACTATTGGCTCATTTAAGAAAGATCTTGAGGACCATAATGGCTCATCGAAAAATATAGAAATGTTCTGTTCGGATATGTCTCCTGCGTTCATATCAGGGATAACGGAACAGTTTCCAGGATCATCTCTTACTTTTGATAAATTCCACGTTATGAAGATGGTCAATGAGGCCATAGATCAAGTACGTCGCGATGAGCAGCACCATAATGCAGAGCTAAAGAATACTCGATATATGTGGCTCAAGAATCCAAATGACCTTTCATTAGCCGAAAAAGAAAAGCTTGGATCGCTCAAAGATATGAATCTAATTACATCTAAAGCATACAATTTTAAGCTTAGTCTGAAAGACTTTTGGACTTTTAATGATAAGAATCTTGCAGAGGATTTCCTCAAGAAATGGTATTATTGGGCAACGCATAGCCAAATAGAACCGATTATTGATGCGGCTAAAACCATAAAGTCCCATTGGAAAGGTATTATAAATTATGCTGAAACCAAAATATCCAACGGCGTTTTGGAAGGAATAAATAGCATGGTTCAATCTGCAAAGAGCAGTGCAAGAGGCTTCAGAACAACGAAGAATCTCATGCTAATTATATATCTTAGACTTGGAAAATTGCAGTTCAATCTACCCACTTGATTTAGCGAGGAACCTTATAACCCTTTAGAAATGCTACAAAGAAATAAGGAGGTGCCTGGAGCACCCTCTCTTGTAGACATTGCCTCTATTCAATGGTCATCAATACATCTCCCGGCGTCACCGTCGTGCCGGCCACCTCGAACGGCCGGGTCACCGCCCGCAGTTCCAGTTGCGGCACTCCCCCGCCCGCCTGGCGCGGCTCGAAGGCGTAGGCGAACACGCGGCGAACCTCGACGATCGTCTCGGCGTTGCCGTAGCACGGCACGACGGCCCGCTGGAGCGCGTTGAAGCGTCGGATTTCGTCGAGACCGAGCAGGTGATCGGCGTGCGGGTGGGTGAACACGACCGCGTCCACCCTGAGGACGCCGAAGCGCAGCGCCTGCGTCCGGAAGTCGGGCGGGGTGTCGACGACGAGCGCGCCACCCGCCGCACGTTGGACGTAGACCGACGGCCGCAGCCGCTGGTCGCGCGGATCGGCGGAGGTGCAGACGGCGCACCGGCAGCCGATCATCGGCACACCGTGCGACGTCCCGGTCCCGAGAAACGTGACGCGGCCGAGCGACCCGCTCAAGGTTCGACGCCTCGCTTCCCGCCGCCGGCGGCTT
>CALMJN010000215.1 GCA_937864385.1 uncultured Methanosarcinales archaeon
GGTTCGATACCTGGCAAACCGGGAGATCAACCTTCACTTTGGCCTTCTGACGGATCTTCGTGACTCCGGGATAGAGGTCGCGCCTGAGGATGAGCATCTTTTGCTCCTGGCCCGTCAGGGAATCGAGGCTCTTAACAAAAAGTACCACGCCAGTAGCTTTTTCCTCTTCCCACGCCTGCGCCGGTGGGACTCTGAGGAGAAGATCTGGAGGGGCTATGAGCGAAAGAGGGGCATACTCGGGGAACTCAACTCTCTGCTGCGAGGCGGATCCGAAAATAACTTCTCTAAAATTACAGGAGACATATCGATCCTGGCCGGGATTAAGTACGTCATCACAGTTGACGAAGATACCAGGATGCCCTACGACTCTGCCCGGCGGCTGGTGGAGACCATGGCTCACCCTCTCAACCATCCAAGGTTCGATGAGAATAAGCAATATGTCGCAGAGGGATACAGCATACTCCATCCTCGCCTGAGCTCAGGTATGCCTGATGCAGACCGATCCAGGTTTGTGAAGCTCTTCGGAAGCGAGCCGGGAATCGATCCTTACACCCGGGAGGTCTCGGACGTCTACCAGGACATTTTCGGGGAAGGCTCTTTTACCGGCAAGGGGATCTACGACGTGGATGCCTTCTCCCAGACTTTGGGTGGACGCTTTCCTGATAACCTGATATTAAGTCATGATCTTCTGGAGGGAAGCTATGCCAGAGCGGCGTTGGTAAGCGATGTGGAATTTTATGAGGACTATCCCTACCGCTACACCACAGACGTTAGCCGGAGGCACAGATGGATCAGGGGAGACTGGCAGATTGCCAGTTGGCTGCTCACGCGAGTGCCGGGTCCGGGCGGCCTGGTAATGGATAATCCAATCTCAGGACTATCCCGATGGAAGATCTTCGACAACCTCAGGCGCAGTCTCGTAACCCCTGCCCAGATTTTGCTGTTGTTCTTGGCATGGTCGATACTGCCACAGCCAGGGTTTTGGACCGCTGTGGTGGTAGGAGCGGTTCTGGCACCATCGGTTCTAGCTTGCATTCGCGTGATCCTGAACAAGTCTGCCGAGCTGCCTCTAAAAAAGCACCTGGATTATGCCGCAAGAGCAATTATCAGATACCTGGCTCAGGCGGGACTGAGCCTTACCTTCATGCCTTATGAGGCCTACTTCAGCCTGGATGCAGTTTTGCGCACCGGATGGAGAATGCTATTCACCCATAAGCGGCTGCTGGAATGGAACTCATCCAGCAGCTCCAGGAGTAGCGGGAGCAGTGATTTCGCAGGATTTTACAGGTCGATGTGGATAGCTCCGGCAGCAGCAATTGTCACGGCCTCCTATCTGGTATTTTGGCGTCCTGATGTGCTTTGCATCGTCTGGCCGCTTCTGGCATCCTGGAGCCTCGCACCTGCTGTTGCCTGGTGGATCAGCCTGCCTCTTGACCCACCTAAAGCAAACCTGAGCCAGGATCAAACCATCTTCCTGCGCAAGCTATCTCGGAAGACCTGGAAATTCTTCGAGACATTCGTGGGTCCCGAAAACAACTGGCTTGCCCCGGACAATTATCAGGAGAACCCGCGCTCTGTAGTTGCCAACGGCACTTCGCCCACCAACCTGGGACTGTCGCTTTTGGCAAACCTGGCGGCATATGACTTCGGTTATGTCTCCGCAGGAAAGCTGATAGAGCGCACTGAAAGCTCGCTGGAGACCATGAAAGCTCTGGAACGGTTCATGGGCCACTTTTACAACTGGTACGATACCAAGTCGCTCTTGCCAATGCAGCCCAAGTACATCTCAACTGTAGATAGCGGAAACCTGGCCGGCCATTTGCTGACTCTGCAGCAGGGTCTATTCGAACTGCCAGGCCAGAAGATTCTACCAGAGCAGGTGTTCAGCGGTCTTCAGGATACGCTACGGATCATCAGGGATGTTGCTAACGAAGGTGGCGAGCCTGCAGATAAGAGCCTGGGAGGTATGCAGCCCTCTGAGTTTCTCATGCTGATAGATCAATTCTGGAGCGAGCTTTTGTCGCCTCCATCCAAGCTCTCGGCAGGGTGGCAATTGCTAGACCGACAGGCAGGCGCAACAGCGTTGATGATAGACCGTCTGGGCCCGGAAGCGGATGATGATCTATTGTGGTGGATAAGAGCTTATGAGCAGCAGCTCCGGGATCATTTGGACGACCTGATCCTCATGGTGCCATGGGCCATGCTGCCTATGTGGATTATGGAGCATCCTCTCTTGGAGGAATCTCTGGCCCAAGACTCGACGGAACAGGCAAAAAGCAGAAGTGAACTGGAAGCGGAACTGCTGAGACTGGACTGCATTCCATTGTTGCGAGAGGTTCCGGAGATGGCCAGAGAGCTGAGGCCCATCATTGACCAAATCAGCTCCCGTCTCCGCGATGACTGCCAGACAGAAAGAAAGTGGCTGCAAGAGCTTAGTGGGAAGACAACGGATGCAAAAAGGTGCACCAGCCAGAGAATTGCATCCATCGAGAAGCTTGCCCTTGACTGCAGCAACCTGGCTGAAATGAGATACGACCTGCTCTTCGATAAGTCACGCCGGCTTCTGGCCATAGGCTACAACGTCGACGTCCTCAAACGCGATGAGAGCTGCTACGATCTTTTGGCATCTGAGGCCAGACTTGCCAGCTTCGTTGCCATCGCCCAGGGAAGTCTGAAGCAAGAACACTGGTTTGCCCTGGGTCGTATGCTTACCATCGCAGGCGGAGAGCTGGCTTTGCTCTCCTGGGGAGGAACCATGTTCGAGTATCTGATGCCGCAACTGATCATGCCTTCCTATCAGAGCTCCCTCCTGGACCAGACCTATAGAGCCATAGTCCGGCGACAAATCGAATACGGTGATCACCGCAAAATTCCCTGGGGCATCTCAGAGTCCGGCTACAACCTGACTGATATCAACCAGATATACCAGTACCGCGCCTTCGGAGTGCCCGGCCTGGGATTTAAGCGCGGACTGATTGAGGACCTGGTGATCGCCCCTTATGCTTCGGCTCTGGCCTTGATTGTTGAACCTGCCGAGGCTTGCACAAACATGCAACGAATGGCTGCCGAGGGCTATGTCGGACGGTATGGTTTCTACGAGGCGATCGATTACACGCCCTCGCGTCTTTCTCCAAACGAGACCCATGCAACTGTACAATCCTTCATGGCCCACCACCAGGGTATGAGCTTCCTATCTCTGGCATATGTGCTTCTAGATCGACCCATGCAAAGAAGGTTCATGGCCAACCCGATCTTCCAGGCTGCGGATCTGCTCCTCCAGGAAAGGGTTCCCAAGGCCTTGCCTTTCTATCCCCATGCATCAGAGGTGGCGGCATCTATCTGGAGGGCGGGTATGCTGGATTGGCGCGAGTCTCAACGGGTCATCGATGATCCGGACACTATCCGACCTGAGGTGCACCTGCTCTCCAATGGCAGATACAGCGTAATGGTCTCCAGTTCGGGGGGGGGCTACAGCAAGTGGAAGGATATAGCTGTTACTCGCTGGCATGGTGACCCCACCCGCGACAGCGATGGCATGTTCTTCTATATCCGTGATCTTGACAGCGGTGAGGTCTGGTCGGCAGGATATCAGCCTGTGCTCAAAGGCACTGAGACATACCAGGCATTCTTCCGGGGATCGATGGCGGAGTTTCGTTCCAGGGTACTGGACAATGATACCTATGCCGAAGTGGTGGTCTCCCCAGAGGATGATGTCGAACTGCGCGGCATTAGCATCACCAATCGCTCATCAAGAAGGCGAAGGATAGAGCTGACCAGCTATGCAGAAGTGGTCTTGACCACTCCTGAAGCCGATGCGGCACATACCGCTTTCAGTAACCTCTTTGTAGAGACTGAGATCCTTCGCAAGAGATCTGCGATCCTATGCACTCGCCGACCAAGATCGAAGGACGAGAGAGTTCCCTGGATGCTGCACATGATCTCAGCGAAGAAAATCGATTTCGACGAAGTCTCCTATGAGACAGACCGCATGAAGTTCATGGGACGCGGAAGAACTGTGGCAGATCCCGAGGCTTTAACGGTGTCATCTGCACTCTCAGATAGCGAAGGATCGGTCCTCGATCCCATTGTAGCCATCAGGTGCAATGTCACGATCAATCCTGGAGAGACGGCCAGGGTTAACTTCATCACAGGCATTGCAGAGACGCGGGCGGCTGCCGTGGAGCTGATCGACAAATACCACGATGTGCGTATGGCAGAACGAGTCACCAACCTGGCCTGGACTCATAACCAGATGATCATGCAGCAGCTCAACATAGCCGAGTCTGATATCCAGCTCTTTGAGCGCCTTGCCAGCGCCATAGTCTACCCCAGCCCAACCTGGCGTGCCAGCCCCAGCGTTATCATGAGCAATCACAGTGGCCAGTCAGGCCTATGGCCTTACAGCATCTCTGGCGACCTTCCCATTGTACTCCTGAGGATAGGGGATCGATCTTATATCGAACTGGTGCGCCAGCTCTTGAGGGCCCATGCTTATTGGCGCATGATGCGATTGGCAGTAGATCTGGTGATCTGGAACGAAGACAGCTCCGGATACAGACAGCATCTTCAGGACGATAT
>CALMJN010000216.1 GCA_937864385.1 uncultured Methanosarcinales archaeon
GGCCCCATAGGAGCGGAATCCCCCCATTTTGCGCTCCACACCCAAAAAATAAACCAGATTGTAGAGATTATTGTCGAGGCTGTCGAGCCGAGCCGGGTCGCAAAAGCGGCGGACCGCGCCGCCGAAGGATTTGGCGTAATCGTACAATTTGAGCGGATCGGCGAAAAGGTCAAGAAGCATAAGTACAAAAAAGTTGGGAAGAGAGGCGTTCTTGTGGCATTCAAAATAGCTATATCCCTTCAGGCTCAGAAATACATGAAGAGCCTTGACAAATCCGATGCCAGGAAGATCAAGGCTCACATCAATGAATTGAGGCAAGACCCATATACGCCTCGGCCACAATGCGATATCCTTAAAGAAAAAGGAAAGAGACCGCCGCTCTATAGAATGAGAGTCGGGAAGCATCGTGTTGAGTTCTTCATCGAGGAAGACACTATCTTCATATCCAGGATGTTCCAGAGATCTGGTGATTCAGATTACAGTTAGATCTATAAGGAAAGAGAGCGGAGAATTGAACATGGCTGCCGAAATTGCCAACGAAGTTCTTGATGATGAAGAATACGCTGATGCAGAATACAGGCGTTTCCTCAAAGAGAAAGACAAGTACATGGACTTTGATGAGTTCTGCAGAGAAGAAGGAATTTGATCTATTTTATCCTGCATCCTCTGATCGGTCGCAGAGATTTATCGCAAAAACCAAGAGCAAGAGATGGCTGGCAGCAGACTCTCTTTCTAATCTACCGCAGCCTTTATCAATTCCCGGCTCGGCGCAGCAGCTTCCGATACATTCTCCTGCAAAGATCCCGCCGCAGAGAGGCAGCGCTTTTGGGCAAAGTACTCTGAGATGGCATCATCCAGCTCCATGAGCTTCTTTGCAATCGGATTCTGCTTGTTCAGCCGGTACATCTTGGCCTGGCCCACGGTCCTGGTGGCGGTTATAAGCTCCAGAGCCTCCAGCCTGGGCCATACCTTGAATAAGGTGGTTCGTGAGAGGCCGCTGCCTTCGGCTATGTCCGTCTTGGAGTAGTCGAAGGACTGGTTATCCATCAAAAATTCCAGGACCTTGAGCATTGGGCTTCTCATGCCAAGTTCTCTGATGAAGAGGGAATCATCCATTTTTCCGACCACCAATTCATTTTGATAAGAAATCAACTGTATTCTCGATATCCGAACCCATTGAGACCCGAATCATTTATTCAGGGAACAGGCGATTGATTCTGGCCAGCATCTTATCGTGCTCTTCCTTGGTCACAGCCCAGACGATCCTGCCCTGGAGGTCTGTGGCTCCACCATAGGGAAGTTGGTTTTTTAAAGGATCATAGTATTGCCCAACAACGGGCTCTTCTGCGGCTCCAGCCATCGATAGCCAGTTCGACCTATGAAGTTATAAGGATAGCGAAAGCTCCTCCAAGCCAGGCGCGCCCGGCCTGGGCTGCGACGTGGCTCTACCCCATCCGGGCATAGGCTGGCGCAGCCTGGCGGGCTCT
>CALMJN010000217.1 GCA_937864385.1 uncultured Methanosarcinales archaeon
CCGCACCTCTCCAGGCTTTTCAGAACAAAGACGGCCGGCCAGCTGCTGGCCAAAGCCAAAAGGATCTTGCCCAGAGCGGACAGGGCATAGCCTCCCACCACCAGGGGCCTGCGCCGGCCAATCCGATCCGACCAGCAGCCGGAGAGGAGCTTGATCAGGCTGGGCAATCCCTCACTGAATCCGCCCACCAGGCCAACGGCCAGAGAGCCGCCTCCCAAAGAAGAGAGGAAAAGAGGCAGTACCGGCTGAATGATCTCGCTGCTGATATCGTTAAGAAAACTGACCAGTCCCAATAAAAGGATGTTCTTGCCGGTCTTGGCCTCGGACTCAGCGTCGGACACAGAGGATCAGCAGCTCTAGAGCGTGGAATTATTTCAGGCTATGCCTCTTTCGTGATATGGCCCCTACCAGTCCCGCCGCTTCATCCGATGAGAGATCTTCCGGCCTCTTCTCCAGAAGCTCTGGATCAAGCTCAGCCAGATCCTGCCCCCTGGCCCCCAAGGACGCCAGCCCCTTCTTCACCTTCTTGCGCCGGTTGTTGAACAGCCCCTCCGCCAGCCGGATCAGATCAGCCGCATCGCCGGTCGGGCGATCCGGGCGGGGCAGGAGCCGGACTATGGCCGAGTCCACCTGGGGCACGGGCCGGAAGGCCATCTTGGAGACCTTCTCCAGGACCTCGATCCGGCAGAAGAATCCCGCAGTCATGGCCAGCCGTCCGTACTCATCGCTGCCGGGAGCAGCCTTCAGTCTCCGGGCAAACTCCCACTGGTACATCAGCACCGCCATCTCAAAAGGCCGGGAGAGCAGCCGGTAGGTCAGGCTGGAGGATATCTGATAGGGCAGGTTGGATACGATCTTATTGCATTCCGGCAGCTCTACCTTGAGAGCGTCCCCGGTGACAACCTGAACATTGGAGAATCTCCCCGTAAGCCCGGCCGCCAGCTCTGGATCTATCTCCACAGCATAGACCTGATCCGCTTTAGCCGCCAGAGCGGCGGTGAGCATTCCCTCACCCGGCCCGATCTCTAAAACCCAATCATCAGGACCCAGATCCGCATAATCTGCTATCCGTAAGGCTATTGCCTCGTCCACCAGAAAATGCTGTCCCAGCTTCATTATCTCATGCGGGGAGCTGTGGTGAAAACTCGGTACTTGATGCGGTCATCCACCAGCTCATCCTCCACCCTTTTGGCTATGAGCTTCTCAGGATAATGCAGTCCTTTCACCCTCTCCATGAGATCGGCAAAGCCCTTGAATGCCCCTTTCTTCCGCTCATTGAGGATGGCCCACATAAGCTTCTTGCCGATCCCGGGCAGAAGTTCCAGGGCATGCATGCGGGTGGTGATGGGGCCGGCCTCATTGAAATAGCGGATGAACCTGGCCTCATTTTCCAGAACAATGCTCTGAATCTGATAGGGCAGCTCCAGCTTGGCGCTGTTGGAGAGGTCCGGATATTCTATCCTGCGGTTGACATGGTCTATGATATCCCTGCTTCCGCTGCCGATGTAGACCCTGGTTCCAGGCATTGGAACAACTCCCTCTTTGGGGGTCATCTCCATGAGCACAAAATTGGCCTCTCCCACGGCTTGGACCAGAGGCTGCTTCTGGTAGCTCCGGGAGTCATGAGATTTTCCATAGGGGAGGTAATCGAGAATCCTGGCTACTTCTTCCCTCTTCGGCGGTCTCCCCTCAGGCATTGCCTCTACCCCCTGAAAACGATCTCCAGAATATTATCGAGCTCTTCTTCGCTCAAAGTGAACCTTTCTTTGGCATAAATCGCCCTCAGCTCATCCTTGTTCACAGGCTTGATATCGGCGATTTTTACTGCAATCTCCAGGCTCATCTTTCCCAGCTTCATGAGCTCGGCTACCAGTGCCCGGCTCTCCTCCGCAGTGCCCTTGCTGAATATCTCGGCATGACGGATGGCCCGGCGCAGCTCGTAGCCCAGTTCCTCTTCCCCGGAACGCTTCTCCCGAATCTGGTCCAGGATCTCTTTGACCTCCGCCAGGGTCAGAAGATCCTCTTGCAAGACGCTCTTGACAATCATCTATTTCTGTGCCGTTAGGTGTTCCGGTAATGCGATCAGGGTTTTGGTGGCGTTGCCATCGGTGACTTTCAGCACAAAGGCCCTGCCCCTCTTGCCCACGACCTCGCCAGTTTTTCCATGGAACCTGGGGTGAGGCATGCCCTTATGTATGCTGGGATCGATGAGCACATGAACCTTTGCGCCCTTCTCGAACTCCTGGATCGCCCTGACCACAGGGGATATTCCCCTAGCCCTGACCGTCTTGCTCATCTTGTCTCTTGACTTTTTCCTCATTCCGTGATGATGTGCCATCTGATTCTCCACCTACATCTATTACATCCAGTTCTTCGACGATCGCGTCTACCTTAAGGGCTTCGGCCAGGTTGGGGATGGTTCTGCCTCCGTCTCCGGAGACGAGCTCCTTGATATACAGGCCGCTGTCGCCTCTGATCTCAATGCGGGCCATATTGCCCTGCATCTCTATTAAATCCGCTCTGTAAACTCTCCTCACCCTGATCTTATCTGCCCTGCGGTGGGAGACGCGAGTGGGCGTACGCTGATCGATCGACCCTTCTAATTCCTTCAAGACGGATTTAAGCTTTTCTTCTGCCACTTCCCCACCCAGCCGGACCCAAGCAGAATAAGTCTTTTCAAAAGCAGCCTCTTTCAGCCGCTCTACCATGGCCGAATCGGCCCAGGAGAGCCCTGTGACCTCCACCTTGCCCTCTGCCTGGCGGCAGATCTCCTGTTCCAGAAGGGCCAGATCGATTTTCCTGATGCGGGGCCGGACAGCCTCCACGATGAAAGGCCGGCCGCTGCCCAGCATTCTGGCGTCGATGTCCTCGCGACCCGCGCCGTGAAATACGGTATCCTCAGCTTGCGCAGCCTGCATCACCGCCGGACGGATCAGCTCATCCACCGACTCGGGGTACATCCTTCCCGTGCCCTCGCAGCGCTGGCAACCCCGACCGCGGCACTCGCGACAGGGCCAGCGGGTCTGGGGGATGCCCCGCACCAGCTTGCGATAGCGGCCGCGAATGAAAATGGATGATACCTGCAGCTGTACCTCCCCCTTTTCCAGGTTGAGGTGGACCACCATATCCGGGCTCTTTAAATCGACCGACTTGCCGGTCAGGGCAGAGAGCCTCTTTCCCACCTCGCGATTGAGCTCCGACTTGAAGGGCTCGGCATGGACAGAGCCGCCATCGGCCACAATCAGCTCCTCGTTTTCCGCCAGCAGTCCGGACATCCGGGTGCCCACCAGCAGAGTCCCGTAATCCCATCCGTCCAGGGCCTTTGCTGCCCTTTTCGCCCAGAGATCGAGGTTTGCCGGGGCCATCTCACCCAGGCATACGCTGCAGGGGCTATCATCCTCGCCCTTTCTTCCCAGCTTGAGGCGCGCCGGCAGAAAGGATGGGGCCAGCTCTTCCAGGAATGCTCGGTCGTCGTCCGCGCAGGCCTGCATGGCCAGGACGGACTTGAGAGAGCGCCCTCTCTCGGCATTGGTAAATCCCGTGGCCAGCATGGCAAACTGCCGCCCCAGGCAGCTATCGCAGATGGGGCCGAGGGATATGATCCTCTTAGCTGTGGTCAGGATGCTATTCCTGGCTTTCTCCGAATCATCTTCTATCATAATCACTCTTCTATGGCAGGGATCGTAGCTTCAGGTTTATTAGGGCTTGCCATACGATTTTGGTCCTAAGTCTCTTTCCCAAGTCTCTTTAATTCTTGCTGCATTGCTCCTCCTTTGCAGCAGTCGCCCCCTTTTTCTCACAAGGATGCAGTAACTTGATAACTGATGGCTTCTCATCTTTCCACTGGTGTTTCCGGCATGAGTGGCGGCCTTCTCCCGGCCTTCGAGATCTCTGTGGTCCGCAGGCATATAGCCTATCGCAGGAGGGGAACCTTCCTTTCCATAGCAGCCATAGCTCTGGCCGTGGCCATATCTCTTATATCCGTATCCATGCAGGACGGCTTTCAGGAGATGCTCTTTGATATCATCGTGGAGGACCTTCCTCATGTCACAGTTACTCCCAGGGAGGGAGAGGAATACATTTACCTTTACCACAGCCTCATGGACCGGATCTGGGCCATTGCCGGGGTGGTGGCGGTATCGCCCGGCCTGGGGGCACCGGCCACATTCAGCTATAAGGACAATGTGGAGAATGTGGATATGACCGGCGTCAATCCCCATGATATGGATGAGATCTACAACATAGGCAAGTACGTCTACCAGGGCAGTCTGGCTTCCATCCAGGACGGAAGGAAGGTGGTGCTGGGGGAAAAGACGGCAAAGATGCTCAATGTGAAGCTTGGCCAGACGGTCTACGTCAGCTTTCCCGATGCCAGGAGCACCAGCCTGGTCGTCTCGGGCATCTTCAGCCTGCCTACCGGCTGGCCGGAGAATCTCGCCTTTGTTTCTCTATCCACAGCCAGGGACTTTGTCGGTGAGGGAGACGTGGTCTCTTCCGTGGACATAAAGCTGGAGGATGTCTATTTGGCAGATGGCGCGGCTGCAATTCTGCGGGGATATGGATATAAGGCCGAGAGCTGGCAGGCTCTTTACCCCGAAATCCTGAAGACGCTGGCCATTGAAGAGTTTCAAAACAATCTGGTTATGCTATTGATATTGATCATAGCCGCTTTTGGAATCGGCAGTGTGATGTACATGCTGGTCAATGAGAAGACCTCGGAGATAGGGATGTTCATGGCCATGGGGGCCAGCGGCAGGAATATTATGAATATATTCCTCCTGGAGAGCGGAATTCTGGGCCTTTTAGGAGGCTTGGCGGGGGCAGTCCTGGGACTGGCTGTAGCGATCTATCTGAAAAGCCTGGAGATCAAGATGGAAGCTCCAGGCGGCCAGGAGATAGCTCTCCCGGTGATGATCAATGCCGATAGCTTTCTGTCTATAGTGCTCCTGGCTGCTGCTCTCAGCGTACTGGCAGGCCTGTATCCAGCCTGGAGGGCATCCCGGCTCGATCCGGCCATTGCCATCAATGGATGATGAAAAATTAAGGATAAGCAAAGGAAAATGAAGGCAAGATGTACGAGCTTACCGTAGCCAGCAATCATATTCTCAGGAATCCGAAAATGGCGTCTTTCACCGTTGCTGCGGTGAGCTTGGCTGTGGCTGTAATCGTGGTCTTCATGGGTCTCCTGGGGGGCTTTGAGCAGGAGATCATCACCTCCACTGTAGAGAACAATCCTCACATCTATGTCCAGCCTAAAGAGGATGAGACTTACATCTACCTCTACCGAACTGTCTCTTCATTTTTATGGGAATATCCCGGAGTGGAAGCGGTCTCGGCCAGGCTATCGGGAAAGGCGGGAGCCAAGTACAAAGATAAGGTCAGAGGAGTGGAATTCCTGGGCATAGATCCTGCCGACGAGAACCGGCTGATGAAGGTGGAGGAGGACATCGTGGCAGGAGACTTCCAGGATCTACGCAGCAGAAAGCTCTCTGCCTTTGTGGGAACCAAGCTGGCTGAAGAGCTGAAGCTCGACCTGGAAGACGACTTCATCCTGGCCCGGGGCAATCAATCAGCGAAGCTGCGTGTAGCCGGACTCTTTGAGACTGGTTCGGCCCGGGACAGGTCCCAGATTTACATTCCTCTGAGCACTGCCCAGGATCTGGTGGGAAAAGGGGATGTAGTTTCAGAGGTGGATGCCAGGATAGAGGACATATACCAGGCGCCCTACATAGTCTCCGATCTCCGGTCCAGCTTTCGCTATGAATCCAAATCCTGGCAGGATATGAATGAAGATATACTCAAGCTGATCGAGACCCAGAAATGGTTTATAAATATATTTTATTTCTTGATTTTCATCATAGCCGGCTTTGGCATAGCCAACACCATGATCATGATCATAAGCAGAAGGACCAAGGAAATCGGCATTCTCATGGCCATGGGTGCCACCCGCCGGTCAATACTCAAGATATTCCTGCTGGAGAGCCTGATACTGGCTCCCCCTGCCGCACTGCTGGGAAGCATTCTGGCTTATTTGGCGGCAAATCTCATTATGTCTTATGATATAGAGCTTCCCTCTGAGATCTACATGGTATCAAAAATGACGGTAGTCATGAGGCCGGAGTTCTTCATTTACGCCATGCTCTTCGCCCTTCTGGTAAACTTTGTGGCCGGAATGTATCCTGCCTGGAAGGCCTCCAAGATGGACCCGGTAGAGGCTATAGGAGAATAAAAAACATCGATGAAAGCGCATCTTAGAGCTATAAGCGGAGCATAAGCATAAGCAGTACGGTCCAGGTTGCTCTTTCTGCTCGGGCAGATCGCTTCAAGTTTAGGATCATAGAATGGGACAAAAGCTGGAAATATGGCGATGATGCCGCTAGCAGAATTCTGCGCATAAGCCGCTTTTATTGATCGATCGGGAGATCTGCATAAAGCAGGGAAAAGCGAAGAGAGCAGGACTCTAGAGCTTGATCGATCAACTGGCGAGTATAGCGTTTCCCATGCAAAACAATTTCTGAATGCAGAATCTTCCTGCCTATGCCTTCGCGGCCATTGCAATGGTGGCAGAGAGGAAATGTACCATACTTACTTATATCCGGGCAGGGATAAGGGCATTCCAGGAGATGGGTATGATCAAACGCAACTTAGATATATCAGCAATGGAGAAAATGAATAGGCATAATGCACACTGCCGTTCGGAGGGGACGGCAGTAATTATAATTTAAGGTGGGAAAAGGTTTTGTCAAACCGTGCAACGGTATTTATAGATGGTGCTTATTTAACCAAGATTCTTGATGTCGATTTTGGAAAGCCTAAGATCGATCTGGCTCGATTTTCAGACATCCTTTGCGGTAAATATGAGAGGCTGCGGACATATTACTATAACTGCATGCCCTACCAGAGCTGCCCCGCCACGGAGGAGGAGAGACGAAGGTTTGCCTCCATGGATAAGTTCGTCTACACCCTCCGAAAGCTGCCCCGCTTTGAGGTAAAGCTGGGCCGGCTGGGCTGCGTGGGCGGAGAGTTCATTCAAAAGAGGGTGGACATCGCCCTGGCCGCAGATCTGGTGCGCCTGAGCTGCGGCAGGATGATTCAGAAGGCGGTCTTGGTCACAGGGGATAGCGACTTTATGCCGGCCATCGAGGCGGCTAAGGATGCGGGAGTCCTGGTGACGCTCTACTATTCCCAGAGCTCCATCCACGATGAGCTTCTCTCAGCAGTGGATGAGAGCGCCGTAATGGACCAGGAGCTTATAAGCCAGGTTACCAGATAAAGCAAAGACCCTTTAAAAGATCCGGAGTAGCCGGAAAAAATTGAATCAAGCCCTGCCTTTAGGGCTTGTCCTCAAATCAAAGGTGATTTTACTTTTTCTCCTTTTCATCCTTGGAGTATACATCGCGCCGGTCCACGACCTTCTTGGACTTTCCGGCGGTGCGGGGGATGGAGCCCTTCTCCACCAGCTCGATCTTGCTTCTAACGTTGAGGACGCTCTTGAGCCGCTCCTCGGTCTTTTTCTGGATCCGGGCCAGGTCGGATAGCTCGCCGGTGAAGGCCTCGTCCTTCAGCTCCACCTGGATGCTGATCTCATCCAGGCCGTGCTTCTTTCTGTCTACTATAACCTGGAAGTAGCTTCCTATCTCCGGTATGCTGACCAGGACATCCTCGATCTGGCTGGGGAAGACGTTGATGCCTCTGACGATGAGCATGTCGTCGGCCCGGCCCAGGAATCGGTGCAGCTTTCGGCTGGTGCGCCCGCAGGGACACTTGTCCTCCATGATATAGGTCACATCCCCGGTATGATATCTTATGAGGGGCATGGCCTCCTTGGTCAGGGAGGTGATGACCAGCTCCCCCGGCTCTCCTGGGGCGCAGGGCTGCTCGCTTTTGTCCAGGATCTCGATCAGGAAGTGGTCCTCCCAGATGTGCAGGCCGTCCTGCTCCTGGCACTCAAATGCCACTCCCGGCCCCATCATCTCCGATAGGCCGTAGGAGTCGTAGGCCTTGATGTTCAGGGCCTCCTCCAGCTCTCTTCTCGACTCGTCGGACCAGGGCTCGGCTCCAAAGCAGCCTATGCGCAGGCTAAGCTTTTCCACCACTCCTCTGGCTTTGGCCGTCTCCGCCAGGTATAGGGCATAGGATGGAGTGCAGTGCAGGACGGTCACCCCGAAGTCCATCATAATCTCCAGCTGCCGCTCCGTATTGCCTACCCCGGAGGGCACAGCCATGGCTCCCATTCTCTCGATGCCGTAGTGCACGCCGAGGCCCCCGGTGAAAAAGCCGTAGTTGACCGCATTCTGGAAGATATCCTTCTTCTCCACTCCGACCATGACGAAGTCCCGGGCCATGAGGTCGGACCAGGTCTCGATGTCCCTGGCCGTATATCCCACCACGGTGGGCTTGCCGGTGGTGCCGGATGAGGCATGAACCCGCACCACCTCCTCTCGGGGGACAGCGAAGAGGCCGAAGGGATAATTGTCTCTCAGATCCTGCTTTCTGGTTGTGGGGAGCCGGGATATGTCCGCCAGGCTATTGATGTCTTCAGGAGCGACGCCCGCCTCCTGGAATTTCTTGTGATAAAAGGGGACGTTTTTGTAAACCTTCTCTGCCACGCTCTTGAGCCGGCGAAGCTGCAGCTCCTCCAGCTCCTCTCTTGCCATGAGCTCATACTTTGGTTGCCAGTAGTTCATTTCCATACCCTGATCGAATTTGATTTTCTCTGTGCTATGCTCTGCCATGAGAGAGAACATCAGGGTATATCAAATCTTCCGGCGAAGCGAAAAAAGCTGATTTGGCAGAGTTTATATTGATGGGATAAATGAATCGAATCTCAGCCCCAGAACCTCTTCGTCCTGGCGTACTCCCTTTCCGCCTTGAGAATATCCCGGTAGAACTCCATCTCGTCCTTCTGCCGTTTTCCCACCACCCGCGACGCCGTCTCCGGCCCCAGCCCCCGGCTGGCCAAAGCAATGGCTGCGGTCTTGCCGTAGCTCAAGACCAGGTTGGCATTGCGGAAAACGCGCTTGGTTCTCTTCCTGTCCTCTGCCGTCTTCTTCTTCTCCGGCTTTTTCACCACGGCAATCTCCTCCTCCTCCCAGGGCTTGAGGGCGGCGATCATGCGGGAGCTGCAAAGCGGGCACTCCGGCTGCTCTGCCACCCGCTCCACCGGTCGCAGGCTCTTCCACTTTTTGCAGCTCACGCAGAACAGGAGCACCCGGTCGGCCATGATCCGGCTTTTGAGGAGGTCGATGACCGCAGCGTCGGCATGCTCGGGAGATGTGACATCCCTGCCCCCGCCCCGCCCGCTGCTGCCTATGGGTGACAGCGAGCCGGTGACCACCTTTATCGATCCGTCCTTGATCTTCTCCAGCACCCACTTGGCCCTATCTATGTCCAGACGGTCGTGGTATATCTCCCGCAAGGCCTCCCGGTACATGGGCGTTCCCTCGAAGACCGCCAAAAGCTTGGCCATGCTCACCCTCTGATAGTCTATATCCCGGGAGAATGCCCCGAACTTGCGGGCCACATGCACCATCTTCCAGCGGAGAAGGGTGGTATTCTTGAGGGTCATCTCCAGTATGGGCTCGACATAGGAGGGGTCCAGCTCTTCCAGGGTCCGGGCGATCTCCTCAGCCAGAAGGGGCCGGGGAAGGGCCAGCTCAATGCGATAGGGATCGACGGAGATCTCCACGCTGCTGCCGAAGCGAGCGGATAGAAGGGAGGAGATTATCCTGCCGAGAGTATCATTGGTCTTGTGGCCGAGGCAGGCGTTGATCACTGCCCCCTCTCCTCCGCTCTCCACAACGATGCGGGACTGATCAGGTATGGAATGGCCCTTTTCCACCTGCGTGGATATGAGGTCTACGAGATCCCTGCCTGCATCCCCATTAACGGGATATCTCTCCTGCAGCCAGGCAATGGCCCGATCCCGTCCTTCCTGCCCCCCGCCCTCCTTCTCATGCTCCTTCTCGCTGTCCTTCTCTCCTTCCCCCTCCAGGATCCCGGCAATCTCTCTGCGGATCTCTCCCACCTCCTGGGCCACGGCAAAGGGAACGGGGATCTCTTCCCCGGTCCAGGAAGGAATCTCCCCGCTTCTGTGGATGGGAACCACCTTTATCTCATCCTCTCCGATCTCTGCAATCTCCCAGATCTCCCCCTTGGTGACGAAGGTGGCACCCGGCTGGGCAAAGCTGATCACAAAGGCCTCATCCAGGGTTCCCACCGACCTCCGGCCCACCATGTCATAGACATTGAACCTCTTCTCGTCCGGGATCATGGAGAGGTTCTCGAAGTAGTACTGCCGGGCCTTCTTGGTCCTCTGCAGGACGGCTTCATCGCCCAGTCGCACCAGCCGGCTCTCCTCCATCTGGGCTACAACTCCTGCCATCTCCTCCCCGGATAGCTCCCGGAAGGGGTAAGCCCGGCTGATTATCTCTCGGGCTCGCTCCAGGGCAATCTCCCAGAAATCCATCTCCAGGCCGACTATCTGGTTGGCCAGAACATCAGCCGGCATCTCGTGAATGCTTATCTTTTCCAGCTCTCCTGCCGCCGCCCGGCGGGAAATAACACAGGCTTCGGCCACATCATCGGCACAGGTGGCGATGATGGTCCCGGAAGAGACCAAGCCTATTTTGTGCCCGGCCCGCCCCACCCTCTGTATCAGGCGGGAGACTGTGCGGGGGGAGCTATACTGAATGACATGGTCCACATCGCCTATGTCTATCCCCAACTCCATGGAGGAGGTGCAGATCAATCCCTGCAGCTCTCCTGCTTTGAATGCCTCCTCCGCCTCCACCCGGGCCTCCACGGAGAGGCTGCCGTGATGCACCCCTATGGGCTGGCCCATCTGGCGGAAGCGGGAGCCAAGAACCTCCGCTGCCTGACGGGTGTTGACGAAGATCAGGCTCTTCTTGCTCTCAACCATCTCTTTTATGAATTGGATCTGGGCCGCCAGGCGGGGATCGCACTCCAGGGTGCCGGCCAGGCTCCGGTCCCCCTTACCCGGCATGGGGCTGGCCACCAGGAAGTCGCTGCTCCTCTTTACATCGGTCTCGACTATCTTGTAGCTCCTCTTGCTTCCTACCAGCAGCCTGGCCACATCTTCTGGAGAGCCCACCGTGGCCGAGAGCCCTATCCTCTGAAAATCGCCTGCCAGCTCGGCCAGCCTCTCTAAAAGCACGGACAGCTGCGATCCGCGCTTGGAAGCGGCCATCTCATGTATCTCATCCACAACCACCACCTTAACCCCTGAGAGGTTCTTCCGCAGCCTTTTTCCGGTGAGCATCACCTGCAGCGTCTCGGGAGTGGTTATCAGCAGATCCGGGGGATGCAGGGCCTGCCTTCTCCGGTCCGCCTGGCTGGTGTCACCGTGCCGCACTGCCACAGAGAGGGAGAGCCACTCTCCCCACTGATGAAAGCGGCGCAGCATGTCCCGGTTCAGGGCACGCAGGGGGGTTATGTAAACGGCCAGGGTGCCCTTGCGCTCGCTATTCAGGATTCGATGAAATATGGGCAGACTGGCAGCCTCGGTCTTTCCCGTGCCGGTGGGAGCGATGAGCAGCACATTCTCACCGGATAGGATACAAGGTATGGCCTCTTCCTGGGGCTCTGTCGGCTGGAGGATGGCCTCCTCCGTGAGCTTCTGCCTTATCCGATCATGAAGCCCATCAAAAGCGTTCACATCTCATCTTTTCCAGGAGGGGATATGAAAGCCTTGCGGCAAAGACGAAATCATCCTCGGCGATAGACGAATCGAACTGGAAAAGGGCAAATATCGGCAGGGCAGAGTGATTAACGCTTTATAATGGGCAGAGATCCTTTGAATCCGTCTCAAGGCAACCTCAAGCAGTACTTCTGGACATATATTAATAAAAAGATTCTTCGGCTGAGAATTTCCCGAAATTATTCTACATTTTGGTCTTTATTTTAGTAAACCTTTTATAGATTGACCTATCAGTATAAAATAGCATTGGGCAGGAGATCAATATGGTTATTTTGCGGAGGGAGAGCTAAATCGTAAGAATATGATATATGTTAGCTAATAATAGATCGGCTGCATATCACGCTATTGCAATTGAAGGGGGGAATAGAGATTAGTTTTGATCACAAACAGACCGCTGTTTATTATCCGGGGGAGCAGGATTACATTGAGGTGGACGAGGCCATAGCTCCTCTTCTAATATCGCTATGGGATAACAAGATAAGAACCTGCAACTCCTGTCAGGAAAATGAGCCTGGAATAATCTGGATCGAATTTTATTCCATGAAGGATGTGGAGAGATTGCTGACCATAATGGTCAGATCTATGGGAGACAGGATCAATGACCATCCCGAGGTCAATGATTGGTTCTGCTACAGGATAATGGGACATGAGGGGGAAAAGCTGCCGGGCTGGCGCTACGAGGCCTACCCCAATCTTTTTTCTCAAGGAACTGATCCGAGCGACGAGATTTATCCTCGGGGGATATTCGAGAGCAAGGTAGAGCTGTCCGTTTCAACCCGTTTTCCCATAGAAGATCATCAAACTGTGCTCAATCTGGTAAATAAATATCTGGAGAGAGGATTGGACAACTATACCGAGCTATCCGACGAGCAGTGGAACTATATCAAGCAGTATCTTCCCCCGCAGCCCTATAATGCTAAACTCAGAACCGAGGATCGGAGAATTCTGGATGGCATAAGATACGTCTTAAGGACCGGATGCCCCTGGTCGGAGATCCCTCGCAGATACGGATCATACCTATCGGTCCGGGCCAGATTGAAGAGATGGTCTAATGAAGGCGTCTTAGAGCCCATACTCAGCAGCATTGATCCGGATGACAGATACAAAGGCAGGCTCTCAACCTATATTGCTCCAACTGAGCAGCAGACAGTCTCTCAAAGGAAGAATGTCGTAGGCAAGATTGCATCTGTTAGGGAAGAGATGGCTCCGATGTCAGTATCTCAATAGTTTTATTTAATTTTTAATGAGTTACATTTTTTATTTCAGTCTATTAATATTCAAGGATTTAGGTTTATCATATCCCATATCTTATCATAATACTAATAGCAAAAGCCTTTAATACTTTAAAGAACTTTACTAAATTATTAATTTGGTAATTCCATGACATCTGCCGAGCGATCCGACTTGCCAGGACCTGGTCTCTCCAGCATAGCCTCTGCAATAAAGAGAGAACTTTTCCGCCTTGATAAAAAATATAAAAATACATTAATTTTTAATATAGCAGCTCGAATTCATTCTTTGTTGAACAAATTGGGTTTGAGCTCAAAGGATAGATCATTAGCTCCAAATCATCGGATCAAAGACAGCGATTTCATCCAAAGCCCCTCCCTAAGTCCTG
>CALMJN010000218.1 GCA_937864385.1 uncultured Methanosarcinales archaeon
GATGCGGGCCAGCGCCTTGTCCATCTCGCCGGCGCGCGACAGCGCGAGGAAGAGGGCGCGGTCGTCGAGCTGGAGAAGCTCACGAAGGCGAATCTGCGGTTTGTCGTGTCCGTGGCCAAACAGTATCAGAACCAGGGCCTCAGCCTTCCGGATCTTATTAATGAAGGTAATCTCGGTCTGATCAAAGCAGCCGAGAAGTTTGATGAAACAAGGGGATTTAAATTTATTTCATATGCTGTCTGGTGGATTCGACAGGCTATTCTCCAGGCTCTTCCATAAGTCTGGTGAGACGCAGCCTTGAGACAGAAGGCGGCAACAACAGGGATTTAAGATGGGCTCACCTATTATTGCCAGGAGTATGAGAAATATGGTCAGAGTCTTGGTGCCCCTGGCGGAGGGCTTTGAGGAGATTGAGGCTATCAGCGTCATAGACATCCTGCGGCGGGCAGATATTGAGGTGGTTACGGCTGGCTTGAAGGAGGGCCTGGCGGAGGGCTCACATAAGGTCAAGGTGCTGCCGGATACCGTGCTGGATAAAATAGATTACAGGGATTTCGACGGGCTGATCCTTCCCGGCGGAGCGCCTGGATTTGTCAACCTGGGAAATGATCAGAGGATTCTGGATATGGCTCGGGAGATGGATGGGGCGGGAAAATGCGTCGCTGCCATATGTGCCGCTCCATCGGTGCTGATCAAGGCAGGGGTCTTGCAGGGCCGCCGGGCTACGGTCAGCCCCTCCGGCAAGGAGCAGGTAGAGGCCTGTGCCGACTTCCGGGAGGATAGGGTGGTGGTGGACAAAAATCTGATCACCAGCCGCGCTCCCGGAACCGCCCTGGAGTTCGCCCTCCGGTTGGTGGAGGCCCTGGCAGGCCGGGAGAAGATGGAGCAGATCAAATCCCAGACCATGGCGGTCTGCTAGAGCCGGGTGGCAGTGGCATCGGTGTCTGAGGGGTTCTCTTTCCGCCGTTATCTCCTTGAGGCTTATCCTCATAGCTTTTGCCGGAATCCCTAAAGATGGGATAATTGGCTATGCGATGGCGGAAAGGGAAAGGAAATCCTTATAACCGTTTGCATCAGTTCACCTGGCAAGGTGAATTTAGATGAAGTGCGCGCTGTGTCTTGTGGAGAAGGAGACTTTCCCGGTCAAGCTCAATTTAGCTACCATTCACGGTCCCAAAGACGAGATGTTCAATATTTGCAAGGAATGTCTGGACCTGGCACATCAGGCCTATCTGGATAAGGACTTCTTGGCAGCCAAGGCCGGAACAGGTGCTGCGCCACACGGCGCGCACGGGGATGCGCATGGAGCGCATCACTGACCCGAAATCTATTTTCTTATGAAATCCATCCTCAATGAGGAGAAGGCAAAGGCTCTCTTCTCTTCCTGCGAAAAAGAATGCGATGTGCTAATTGCTCTATTGGAGATGGTCATCCCCGACTGGGACCGCGTGGAGTATATCCTGGAAGGCAGGCCTCGCATGGGTGCGGAGGGCTGGCATGCCATTTACGATCTATTCTGCCGGTTTAATGAATCGCATCCAGGAGAGAGCATATTTCCGGGTGGGCTGTGGCTCTCCATGGGGTTCGTGAAGGATGAGCAACTGGCCCCCTGGGAGGTAGATTGCTCGGATATGAAATTCGCCTTTAAATGAGGGCTTTAATCAATCCAGGCCATTAATCTCCTGTCTGCTGGCAGCTTGCAGTGAAGATTGAGGATGAAGGCAAAGGTTTTATAGCCGGTGAGGAGAAAGCCAAGTTTATGACACACGAAATCTTTGTGGGGAATCGTCTTCTACGACGAACGTTTGCTTGTTGATGAAGTAGTCCGCATTTTTGATACAACCCTTAGAGACGGTGAGCAGACCCCTGGCGTATCATTGACCCAGGAGGATAAGCTCAAGATTGCCAGGCAGCTTGATAAACTGGGAGTTAATGTCATCGAGGCCGGCTTTCCCGTATCCTCCAAGGGCGAGTTTGAGAGCGTACGGCAGATAGCCAGATCCGGGCTGCAGGCCCAGGTATGCGGTCTCTCCCGCATAGTAAAAAAGGATGTAGAGGCCTGTCTCGACGCCGATGTGGGCATGGTGCATGTATTTTCTCCTACCTCTGATATCCAGATCGCTCATACCATAAAGATGAGCCATGATGAGATCGTGGCCGGAGCCATGGAAGCGGTAGAGCTGGTCAAGGATCATGGCAGAACCTGTCTCTTCTCGGCCATGGATGCTACCCGTACCTCTCCTGAATTTTTGCATCGCATCTTTAAGGCAGTTGAAGAGGTGCACTGCGACATCATCAATATCCCGGACACAGTAGGTGTGGCAGCACCTTCCGCCTTCTATCGCTTTGTCAAGGACATCTGCGATGATGTGAATATGGTGGTGGATGTGCACTGCCATAATGACTTCGGGCTGGCTGTGGCCAACAGCCTCTCAGCAGTAGAGGCGGGAGCCAGAGAGGTGCAGGTATGCGTGAACGGCCTGGGTGAAAGAGCCGGCAATGCCAACCTGGCCGAGACGGTGATGAGCCTGCATTCCATCTACGGGGCCAAGACCAGCATCAAGACCGAATACCTGGTGGAGACGGCAAGGATGGTTGAAAGGCTGACCAAGGTCAAGATCCCCATAACCGCACCTATAGTGGGGGAGAATGCCTTCTCTCACGAGAGCGGCATTCACAGCCATGGGGTCATAGCTAACAGCAAGACCTTTGAGCCGGGAATCATGACTCCGGAGATGGTGGGGCATAAGAGGCGCATTGTCCTGGGCAAGCACACCGGAAAGCATGCTGTGGCCAAGGTGCTGGAGGAGGCAGGCTACCGGCCCACCGAAGAGCAACTTAGGGAGATACTGGAGAGGGTCAAGGAGCTGGGCGACAAGGGCAAGCAGGTCGCCAACATCGATCTTCAGACCATAGCCGATGTAGTTATAGGAGAGGTGGCCAGAGGAAGCCAGGCGGTGGTGCTCAAGGAGGTATCGGTCATGACCGGAAACATCATCACCCCCACGGCCACGGTAAGGGCCCTGGTGCGGGGCAAGGAGAAGGTCCTGGCCAACACCGGGGTTGGTCCGGTAGATGCAGCAGTCAATGCTGTGCAAGGGCTCCTCGACAGCGACACATCCATTCATCTCTCCGACTTCAGAATTGAGGCCATATCCGGCGGAGCGGATGCTCTGGCCGAGGTGGTGATCGGGGTGGAGGACGACCGGGGGCGCAGGGTTTCCGCCCGCTCTGCCCGGGAGGACATAGTCATGGCCTCGGTGGAGGCTCTGATCAGCGCCATCAACCGGCTGATGCTTCTGAATTCAGGAAACGAGAAGGCCTGAACCGGATAAAAGAGGGTCAGGCATCAAATGCCTGATCATTCCTTTTTTTAATGCATTCCGTAGCTGCCGATTCAGGAGAAAGAGGCTCCATTGACCAAGGCCAATGGAACTGTCCGACAGATCAGTCATTCAAGTTAAACCTAAATACTATCCCCTGAGTTATGCCCTATCGCATTTGATGGCGACCATCGCTTGTGGGGGAAGTTCTGAATATGAGAGAGGAAGCATCGGATCCGGACAACTTTCTTGACCAATCGGTTCTGGCCAGCCTGCGGGAGCTTCAGGATGAGGGGGACCCGGACATCGTTGCTGAGGTAGGGGGCCTCTTCCTCAAGCACTCTCCGGACAAGGTCAAGGCCATCTTAGAGGCCCTGGAGACGGGCGATGCCAAAGGCCTATATCTGGCAGCACACAGCCTCAAATCCAGCAGCGCCTACATCGGAGCTATGCGTCTGTCTGCCCTGGCCAGGGATCTGGAGATGATGGGACGGTCCGGTGCTTTGGAGGAAGCCAGAGATGTAGGGGCCAGAGATGTAGGGGAGAGACTGCAAGAGGAGTTCGATCAGGCCACAAAAGCGCTGCAGGCAGAGATCGCCCGCTCCGATCAGCAGCAGAAAAGCCAATAGCTACGATATAATCCCCACCCTCTTTTATCCCAATTACCCCACTCAATACTCCCGGGCCAGGCTGCTCAAGTCCCGCAGGTTCCCTCTGAGCCCTCCAGAAAGACCTTTTCGAATACCTCCCTCCCCGGCGCCACCTCGGCGAAGATCTGGGCCTGGAAGTGCTGCACCTCGGTGTCCTCATCCAGCCAGGCGTCCGGAGAAAGCCCGGCCTTTAAGCAGGTATGGGATAAAAACTCCAGTGAGTCAAAGCCCCACTCCGGGGCCACCTGGGGCAAGAGCAGCCCGGAGTAGGGCCCTCGGGTCACAATCAGGCCGTCCCTGCCGATGACCACCAGTTCGGGCAGCTTTTTCTTGGGCTCGGCGTAGACCTCGGGCGGGGTTAAAATGGTCACCTCCAATTCGATCCGCTCCAGTTCGGTTGGCCGTACACATGGAAAGCGGGGGTCACGGGAGCAGGCATTGATAGCTGAGTCAACAATAGCTTTTCCTAGAGGCATGATGGGGAGGGGATAGCCGATGCAGCCGCGCAGATCCCCATCCTTGTGCAGGGTCACAAATACCCCTCTCTTCTCCTCGAACACGGGCGGCAGCTCACGCGGCTCTATGATCTTCTTGCTCTCGGTATAAGCAGTGAGCGCCTGCCTGGCCAGGCGAACCGCCAGCCTCCCCTCTTCCAGTGTCAGCATAAAATTATAATGGGCCTGGAAACTATTAAAGAGTTATGTGGCCCTCTGATCTCGGAAGCCCTTTGGCCGGCCATTGCCCTCTGATAGCTGGCCTGGCAGCCACTATTTCCAGTTCAGGCTGTTCCAGTGCTCGTACTCGTGCACCCAGCTGTCCTTATTCATCTTCACCAGGGCCTTGAAGTGCTCCCGGATCCCTTCCTGGATCTTCCTCTGCTCCATGTAGTCGCGCTTGTTCCGGATGTCACCGGCCAGGCTCCTGCCAAGGGAAAAGGCCTTCTTCTCCGCCTCCTCCATGGCGGCAGGACCCTGAGACATAACCGCACCCACGCTTCCAGTGACGAAGGCCCCGAAGTTGACCATCAGGCCGTCGAGATAGGCGGTGACCTGATCGCAGTTGCTGCCGCCGCTGGCCACGCTGGCGCAGTATTTCCCGGCCAGAAGCTGGCAGTGAACTGCATCGGCCATGCGGTCGATGAGCGTCTTCATCTGGGCGGTGACGGTGTGGAAGTAGTTTGGCGAGCCCCAGACCAGGCCGTCTGCGGCCAGGATCTTGTCATAGAGCCCCTGGAAGTCGTCCTTGTGCACGCACTCTCCCGTCTTGAAGCAGGCCTGGCAGGCATTGCAGAACTTGATCTCCAGATCGCAGACGTCCACCAGCTCCACCTCCGCCCCCGCCTCTTTGGCTCCGCCAAGCAGCGACTGGACCAGCCGCAGGGTGGTGCTCTTCGAGCCGCGGGGGCTGGCGCAAATTCCCAAGATCTTCATTCTCTTCTCCTCCATTTCTTCTGATGATGATGTCGGCTATGACAATTTGAGACTTTCTCCCTGCCCGTAGCCTTCCGCCCAAGATTGGTGATCTAGGTCACCACTGCCTTCTGGAACACCCGCCAGGCCACTAAAAACATGGCCGCGGCAAAGCCGGTCAGGGCCAGAAAGGAGATCATGATATCCGAGCCGCTGTAGACATAATGAATGCCAATGGCATAGAAGTCCTGGCCCACGGTGAAGTAGCGCACACCGTTGACCAGATGGGTCAGCGGATTGAACTGGGAGAGGAGCTTTACCAACGGCGGAAAGGCGTCTATGGGGTATAGCGCATTGCTGGCGAAAAACAGGGGCAAAGTCAGAATGGTGATCACCGCCTGAAGCCCCTCCGGGGTGTCCATGCTCATGGATATGGCTGAGGAGAGAAAGAGAAATCCCAAAGAGAATACGCCCACGAAGAGCAATACGCCCAGGATGGCACCGGCGGTCTGGATAGGGGTATAGCCGGGAAAGAAGCGTACCCCGATCAAAAGTCCAAAGCCCATGATCACCATCACCTGGATAAAGGACTTGGTGACACCGGACAGGCCGATTCCCAGGATGATGTGATTTCTGGGCATGGGGCTGGCCAAGAGCTCCCTCATCAGCCCCCAGTTCTTGTCGAATAATAGAGTTATGCCCCCGAAGAGGCTGGTGAATAGGGTGGTGAGGGCAATGACCCCCGCCCCCATGAATGTGAGATAGGAGACCGAGGCTGCCCCGGCAGGCAGATCAAGCCCTGAGCTGAGCCGGGAGAGGTTGCTGGACATGGCCGCGCCATAGAGGGCCATCCAGAGGGCGGGCTGGATCAGGGAGACCACCAGGGCTATCCGGAAGCGGACGAAGCGGAGCATGTCCCGCCAGTAGATGGTCAGAAACTCCCAGGACATTTTAGCGCACTCCTTTGGGCAGGGGCAGGCGGTGCAGCTTTCCCGCTCCCGCATCACGGATGTCCCTGCCGGTATAATGAACAAAAACATCATCCAATGTGGGCTTTTTTAAATTGACGCTGCTTATGCTTATTCCCTTCTCCTGCAGGCGGTTCATGATCAAGGGCAGGCAGCGGGTGCCGTCGGCGTTGATGGTGACCGCCAGGCCCTGGGGGGTGGATTTTATGCTCCGGACGGATTTGAGAGCCTCCAGCAGGCTCTGGCTAGCGGCATTGTCGCTGGTGTCGAGGTAGATCATGTCGCTGCCGAGGGCATTCTTGAGGGCAGAGGGCTCTCCTGAGGCTATGATCTTGCCATGGTCCAGGATGTCGATCCAGTTGCTGACCTGGTCCGCCTCGTCCATATAATGGGTGGTCAGAAAGATGGTGGTTCCCGAGTCGTTGACCCGCTGGATGTACTCCCAGAGCCGGCGGCGGGTCTGGGTGTCGAGACCAATGGTTGGCTCATCCAGAAAGAGGACCTGCGGCCTGGTCATGAGGCCCCGGCCAATTTCCAGCCGCCGCTTCATCCCCCCGGAGAGAAAGCGGGTACGAACATTCCTTTTGTCCTCCAGCTCCACCAGAGCGATGATCTCCTCGATCCGCTCTCTTCTCTCCCCTCCGGGCATGGAGTAGATGCGTCCGTGCAGCTCCAGGGTCTCTTTGACCGTCAGGTCGCGGTCGAGTGTCTCATCCTGAAATACTATGCCAATGGAGCGGCGGACGGCCTGGGGCTCTTTAGCCAGGTCGTGGCCGGCTATGGAGACGCTGCCCTTCTGCACCGGCAGGAGGGTGGTCAGGATGTTGATCACTGTGCTCTTGCCTGCCCCGTTGGGCCCCAAAAAGGAGAAGATCTCCCCCTCCCGGACGAAGAAGCTGACCCCATCCACGGCCTTGAAGCCGTTGTAGCTGTACTCCAGGTCCTTGACCTCGATGATTCTCTGGCTCATTTGCAGGGGCGCAGTCTCTGCCTGCGGGGATATAGATGCTCCGGCAAAAAGCCTTAACTTGGTTGGCGGGAATGTATGGAGAAGGTGATTTGATTTGACCAAGACAGAAGAATTCCTGATGGAGGCATTTGCCGGAGAGAGCCAGGCTAACCGAAAGTACAGCGCCTTTGCCGCCCAGGCGGACAAGGAGGGCTTTTCCCAGGCGGCGCGGCTCTTTCGGGCTGCCGCCGAGGCGGAGGCGGTCCATGCCGCCAACCACCTGAGGGCGCTCAAGGCCATCAAGAGCACCAAGGAGAATCTGAGAGAGTCCATAGCCGGGGAGACCCATGAGTTCAAGGAGATGTACCCGGAGATGATCGCCGCGGCCAAAGCCGAGGGTGCCAAGGATGCAGAGCGGAGCTTCAATTATGCCAATGCCGTGGAGGAGTATCATGCCAAGCTCTACCATGGGATTCTGGAAGACCTTGAGGAGAAGAAGGAGAGCTATCCCTACTATGTCTGCCCCGTCTGCGGCATGACCGTGGAGAAGGAAGCGCCGGAGAGGTGCCCGGTCTGCGGGGTCAAGGGAAGCATGTTCAAGAAGATTGAGTAGGCTTCCATCATTTTTTAGCTGTCCTTCCGGCAGAAATATAATCGATTGTCGCTCTATTTTTGGTAAATGTCTTCAGGAGGCAGGAAAGCTTGAGCGGGAGGATTTTGGCCGGGTTTCTGGCGGTGCTGCTGATGATGGTGGCCGGAGCAGCTGAGCCCACCCGCGTGGTTCAGGCGGAGGAGATCCTCAAGACGATCGAGCTGGGGCAGCCGGTGGTGTACGACAATGTCACAGTTGTGGGGGACCTGAATCTGAGCGGACTGGACCTGCCCAGAGTGGCTATAGAGCGGACCTTGATAATGGTGCTGTTTTATAAGCCCATGGTGGAAT
>CALMJN010000219.1 GCA_937864385.1 uncultured Methanosarcinales archaeon
CATTTCCTTATTGCCGTATTAAGGGTCGATAGATTCATAAGTACTAAATCCTTTCGAGGCCGGTGAGATGCTGGCCATAGGACAAATGTTGTGCCGCCGGTTGATGACCGGTATCAAAATGAGCATGGCAGGACGGCTTAAGACATTTGTGGCCATCTCTGTATTCCTGATCATATTTGCCCTTCCCGGCTCCGGCCAGGATCTGGTTTTGTTCGGGCAGGACAACTGTAGTCTGGACAACAGCACTCTGCATATCGTGGATGTTGATGCCGAGACGGCAAAGGTCTGGCTGGTGATCTCGGAGCCATCCGGTTCGATGCTCAGTGAGATAATGAGCGTGAATGATACCTTATTCTGGAAGAACCGGACACTGATTATAGCCGGAATTTATGCAGGCGGCCTATCCGATCTGGTCTTGCTGAGGATCAATAGCTCAGATTGAGGCTGCTAGATTGAGGCTGCGGGAGCGGAGGAGAAATGCTTCTCAAAGACGCCGGAGATCTCTGCCGGCTGCTCTATGACGAATACATCTTCCATTCGTCGCAGCCTTTCCACATGCTCAGCATCCTCCTTTCGGATGCGCAGTCGCATCTCGCTGCCGTCGGGGAGTATGGTAGTGATGATGCCGGGTTTATAGTCGCAGGGCATGATATAGGTGGGAACGAATGCCTTTTGAGACATGATGGCGGCATTGGAGAGCAGCGAGTCGGCCAGGCCCAGAGAGATCTTGGCCACGGTATTGGATGTCGCCGGGGCCAAAAGCAGTAGCTCATAGCGCTTGACCTGCAGCTGCCCGGCCAGAAAGGGCGAGTTGGCATTGATCTCCACCCAGACCTTGTCGAAGTGCTTCTCCAGATCGTTGAATAGCTTATAATATTTGATGACCTGCTCTCCGGCCTTGGATACAAAGACGCGTACGTCCACCACATCGTCATACTGCTTCTGCAATTTTATCATGGTTCTGACCGTCTCTTCAATGCGGTCGCCGCTGCCGGTGATGCCCCAGGCGATCTTTCTCTTGCCTGCATTGCTCGACAATTGAACACTCCTCCTCTCTCTAATTCACCCAGTAGGCTCTTTTATCCTCTTGAAGAGCTCCGTCATTTCAGCGAACCTCTTGACCGTCTTTCGCAAAGATCGGAATCCCTCTTCGTCTTTCATCGCCCCCTCCAGGCTGTCGCGCGACCAGAAGGTGGCTCCCAGATTAGCCCCGAAGAATCCTCCGCTCACCGGAATCATGCCATTGAGGATATAAAAGGTGTGGATCTGCTGTACCGCCAGCTCCTGGCCGCCCATGCGGTCGCCGCCCACGGCTATGGCCATGCCCGGCTTGGCTGTGAGGGCTTTTGTATCTGCAGCCAAAAGGGCACGGGTCCGGTCCATCACTATCTTGGTCTGGGCACTGACGCCGCCGTTATAGACCGGGGTGGCTACCACCAGTCCGCTGGCCTCTTTGAAGAGCGGATAGAGCTGATGCATATCGTCCTTGATTGTGCATTCCTTATTTTTGAGGCAGTAGTCGCAGTGCCGACAGGGGCTGATCTGCCTTCCCCGCACTGTGAACTGTACCGTCTCCAGGCCCCTCTCCTCTAGCATCTTGAGGGCCTCGCCCAGAATATGCTCCGTGGCCATCCTCCTGGGACTGCCGGATATGCCGAGAATCATGATGGTATATGGATGGTTAAGATATTTCAGATTTGCCTGGATAGTATCCTCTGCGCTAGAGAATGATCGCTCTTTCCGGGCCATCTTGGACTGTTTGCCTCGCGATCTGCACTTAAGGCATTAAAGGCTCCTGGAAAGCCTTGACCACGAGCACGAGCTGCTGCTCGCTCACCGTCAGATCGCTTCCCCGTGCCAGGGCCCGGACTCCGATGCCCGCCTCGGCGAGCACCTGTGCGAGTGCGGCGCCCTCGAGCGCGATGCTGACCTCGGCCGACCCGCCGCCCGCGTCGACGTCCCGCTGCTCGACCGCCAGCAGGCGTTCGGCTACACGCAGGAGGACCTGAAGGTCCTGCTGACGCCGATGGCGCAGGGCGGCGAGGAGGCGCTGGGGTCGATGGGCAACGACGCCGCACTGCCGGTGCTGTCCGACCGCCCGAAGGTCTTCTACAACTACTTCAAGCAGCTGTTCGCGCAGGTCACGAACCCGCCGATCGACCCGATCCGCGAGGAACTGGTGATGTCGCTGGTGTCGTTCATCGGTC
>CALMJN010000220.1 GCA_937864385.1 uncultured Methanosarcinales archaeon
ATGGAAAATTGTATATAAGATGGAACGATATTAACGGCAGTTTGCTTTATGACGATGCTGCGTACATGTCTTTAATGAAGAATTTCCAAGAGCTGGGCTACTTCGAGGACTATAATAACTGCTACAGCCAGTATATGAAAGTGCGCAGAGCTCAAATTGAGTGAAGCATCCTCCATCCATTAGCAGAGGATCGCCTGTTGTTCTTCTGTCCACTAAGGCGAAAGCTGCAAGAATGGGGCCAACAACAATCGCCCCGATGAAACCCGAGAACAAAGCCCTTATCAAATCCCTCCTGGATAAATCCGAGTCCCTGGAGGAGGATATCTACGCCGACACCGAGCAGATGCTGGGCACCGTCCCCTTCATCCTGCGAGTCATGGCCCGCCGCCCGGAGTTCATGATCTTCTCCGCCCTCAAGGATTTTTATGCCCTGCGGCCAAAGAGCCTTGACGCTAAAACGGCAGAGCTTCTAGCCGTGGCTGCTGCCGCCGCATCCGGTGCGGACAAGTGCCTCAAGGTGCACATGGCTGCGGCATCCCGCGCAGGCGCGAGCCAGGATGAGATCCTGGATGCTGTTTTTATAGCGGCCATAATCGGGCAGACCAGAGTTTTGGCCTCGGCTTTGCGAGAATTCCGGGAGTTTGAGGCGAAGCTGGAAAAGGAGGAGTGAGTCGTAGCCGGATAGATTATATGAATGCTTGAGATGCTCCTCTCGCAGGGGGCAGATGAGGATGTACTGACGAGATGCATCGTTAAGGATATATTGTAGATGAAAGAAACATAACATTTAAAGGTGATGGTATGTCCAGAATGCATCATTTTCTGAGTAAGATCCTTGCGATAGCTGCTTTAATTATCCTGATTGGAGTTGCAGTAAATATATCTGCTGCTTTGGGTCCGCAGCCAGAGCCCCCGGATATTTACAGCATAGGCATGAATACAGCCAAGGGTCTCTTCAGCGGCCAGATCGCTTACCCATATTTGAGGCCACAACCGGAACCACCACTCCCCATCATAGGAAAAAACATAGCGAGTGGGCTTTTCAGTGGTGAGATCGTTTCAATTCCATAGCTCTTCTGGAGGGGTTAGTTTTGAACTTGATCTGGATTGACTCTTTGCCAAGGAAAAGGCGCCAAGGGAGGATCTAATGGCCAAATTAGGCAGTAATGAAAGGGCTCTCTGTCCCAGTCAATCTTATCCTGGGGGTGATTGCTCGCTGCCTGGGTGCATAATCTCCTCTGGTAGCAGGGGCTCCTACGAGCTGCGAGCCCAAAATCTGGAAGCCGGGATAAAAGAGCTGCTGGCAGGTGCAACTGCCATCCAGGTTGGAACCGCCAATTTTATTAATCCTCGCGCCAGTGAAGAGGTCGTGGAGGGCATT
>CALMJN010000221.1 GCA_937864385.1 uncultured Methanosarcinales archaeon
GGCAATAAGATCGAGGCCGCCTATGGCAGCTGGTCCATCTCTATGGAGCCCCAGCTTCCCATCAAGGTTGAGGTGGAATATGAGAAAGATGAGCTGGAGATAGAGATAAAGATCAAGGAGAGATCCTGAAAATAACAAACACTTCTCATTAATATTTTATTTTATTTATCCAGGATCTCGGGATTCATCGGACTCTATCCCATCTCTGCCCTTGCGCCGCCCGAGCCGCCAGGCCGGCCAGCCGCAAGGGCTCCGGCTTCCTGCCGTCTCGAGTGAATTTGTTGAGCAGGATTCTGGCTTCCTCCAGATCCGCTCCATAAGCCCGCACATAAACCATGTATCCAGTTTTGAGCGGGATGGGCGAGCGCTGGCCGAGATTCCGATAGCGCTGCAGCTTCTCCTCCTGGCCTGGAAAATAGTCCCGGATATATTTCTCCAGGCCCGGTGAATCCTGATATGTCAGGCATATGAGGGGCCTTCCTGTCTTATACCAGACCTCCTCCAGGTCGATGATATTAAACCAGCTTATCACCGCCCCCTCCAGGAGGATGGCATTGATATCCTTCCGGTCCAGCTCCCTGTAGATATCCAGCACGGCTTCGGTGGCATCATCTCCGCCCACACTTGCCCGGGTATAGGCCAGACCGTCCACCCTCAGATCGGCGCGCATGACCACCCCGGCCAGAATAGAGTGGTCCATAGTGCGCACAAAGCTCTCGGCAATGCCCAGTGTCCGCAGCCCGGCTTTATTGAGATGAAGGCTCATGAGATCATATCCAGGAGAAGCTCGACATCAGCAGGCTCGCCGTCTATGGATATGGCCCATTGCCTGTCATCTCCGGAGACGATCAGAGCCAGGGGCATGATGCGAAGAGAGATCAGCTTGCCGCCAGGGCCAATCATGACTGTGGCCCGTACAATGGTGCGGATGGACCTCCCACCGGCTATTATCTCTCTGCCTTCTCCTGTAATCTCTATCATCTGCAAGGGCCCAAGCTTGCAGGATTCATACCTAATTAATTCGCCCTCCCTGACCGATTCACTTTGATGATATCCGTCTCAATCTCTGTCTGAAGATTTGGCCTTACCGGCCAAACCTGGCCATAGCCTGCCCTTGCTGCACTATATGCCCCTGCATGGCCTCTCTCAGCTTTTCAGCCGATGCTCCCGCCGGCAGATCGAGCATGCGGTCCAGGCAGAATACCCTAAAGAAGTATCTGTGCGGCATGCCTGAGGGAGGGCAGGGGCCGGCGTATCCTATCTCACCGAAGTCGTTGTACCCCTGTCGGCACTGGAGAGGATCGGAAAGGGTGGCCTCCCGAGGGATAGCGTAAGGTATAATGTTGTTCGGCGGTATATTCCAGATGATCCAGTGGACGAATGTGCCGGAAGGAGCATCAGGGTCCTCCAGGATTATGGCCAGGGAGCTGGCATTGCAGCCCTGGATCTCTATCCGGGGAGACAAATCCGCCCCCTCGCAGGTGCTCTCCCGGGGAAACTGCTCAAATCCTAATGCCACTGCAATGCCTGTTGCCTCCTTTTCATCGGCTACAGCTGCCAGAGCCGCCGGCAGGATAGCGCAGATAAGCACGACAAGGACAATCCGCATAGTGAAACTGCTATCTGTCATCATTATTACTCTTTTCCTATTCCATTTTCCTATTCCATTTTCCTATTCCATTTTCCCAATTCATTACCCGGAATGCATTCCGAGAAGGAGAAAGACTGAGCCTTTCCTTCTTTCATCCAGGATCTTTTTAGTCGTATACAATTTCTGGTTTTCGATTTGGCGGGAAATTAAAACAAAAGCCTTAAGTATTTAGCGCAAATTGGGACCTTTCGACAGAATCCGAACAGAAGGTTTTATTAGAATGATGGGCATGGATCGATTAGGGGCCTGGATAACCAAAAATCCACTGATAATCATCGCCATAGCGGTTCTTATAACTGTAGCCTCTCTTCACTACGCCCAGTTTATACAGAGCCAGGGGATGACCACAGAGTCATTCGTCTCAAAGGATTCCGCCCTCTATCAGCTTTATGACCATCTCTATCAGGAGAACTTCGGCTCGGATGGAAATATCATTCTCATAGAGGGCGATGATGTGGCCAGGGCGGAGGTACTGCAGGCTGGCCTTCGCCTTTCTGATCACATGAAAAATGTCGAGCATGTTCTGGGGGTGCAGAGCCTGTCTGACATCGTTGCCGATGCGGAGTATCAGAGCAGAGGCACTCGCCGTATCCCCTCTCAGGAGAGGATAGATCAGATCCTGGCCGACTCCGGTGGGGCGGTGCAGTCCCTCATGCCTGACCGAAAGCATTCTCGAATTATCATTGCCATGCCCACCACTTCCGTCCTGACCGAAGGGCAGAGAAGCAAGCTTCTTTTAGAGATACATGATGCAGCAGAGTTTGCCGATTTTCCGGCGGGCTACGGCATCACCATCACCGGCGATCCATCCTTCCAGGCAGCAATAATGGAGACCATGAACAGCACCAACGGCAGGGTCCTGGCCCTCTGCGGCGTGCTGATGATCCTGGCCCTGCTTTTGTTCTTCAGGCACGTCAGATGGCCTCTGCTTCCCATACCGGTGATAATTCTGGGCATCATCTGGACCTTCGGGGCCATGGGATTATTTAATATAAAAATGGGCATGACCACATTTGCTGCCTTCCCCATTCTGATTGGAATCGGCATAGACTATGCCATTCAGTTCCACAACCGCATAGATGAGGAATTGAAAAAGGGAGTGCCTCTGGTGCAGGCTGCGGTCAATACAACAAACCATGTGGCCCTTCCTGTGGCTGTGGCCCTGATTGTGACCCAGGCAGGATTTGTCTCCCTTCTCAGCTCCACTGTCCCCTCCATCAATGATTTCGGAAAGATGTGCATCATCGGCCTGATCATGTGCTACCTCTCCGCTCTATTTGTCAATGTGACCGTCCTTTATCTGGGGGAGAAAAGATCGCCGCGGGAGAGGAGTTCTGCTGGGCAATCCTACCAGGGATCGGCAACCGGCGCTTTCATAGAGAAGACTGCCACATTCAGCATCGAGCGATGGAAGCCGGTCTTGGCTCTGGCACTGCTGCTGGCCCTGGCGGGAAACTATGCCGACACACGGGTGCCCATTGAGACCGACTCCAAGAATTACATTCCCCAGGACCTCTCCCCCCTCATAGATCTGAGGCACATGAAGGATATCTTCGGAGGAACGGACTCGATCAAGTTCCTGGTCCAGGCAGATGACATCACCGATCCGGAGAACCTGAAGTGGATGGATGACTTCGGCAGTTACCTGCTCAGATCAAG
>CALMJN010000222.1 GCA_937864385.1 uncultured Methanosarcinales archaeon
CCACCAGGATCTCCTCCCTCATATTCAGGCCGTGCTCCAGCTCATAGGCCTGCAACTCCTCCAGGGGAAAGCCCCGCTCCTCTGCCGCACCGGCCACCAGCTCTTCTAAAAACTCCTGGGGCACCTCTGCGGCCAGAAAGATGATAAAGCCCTCGATCTCATCCTGGACGAAATCGATCATCAGCTTGAAATGCTCATCGCCGGGGAGGGCCAGCTCCTCCTCGCGCTTCAGTTGCTCGATCAGGGCAGGTGTGAGTTCCAGATCATCTGCCGCCTGGTGCATGGCCTCGAAAAGGGGCTGGTGGGAGACGACCACATCCTCAACTATCTCCCTCCAGAGATCATAGGTCAGGGCAAACAATAGATAAACTCCTATGGATGCTGCCTTCACAATCAGGCAGCTCAATATAGGATCATTTATCCTGCAGGCTATTCAACCTTTCGAGGTCTGAGACGAACTCAGCCATGAGATTTCTGTTTCTCAGCACCGCGGCGGGATGGTAGGTGACGGCAAAGCGCTCCTGCCAGATGCGGCCCCGCAGGGCCTGGATGCCCTGCCGACCCAGGACCGCCGCAGCGGCGGTGTTTCCCAGCAGGCAGACCACTTTGGGCCGGACGATCTTTATCTGGGCCTCTAAATAGGGCAGGCAGCAGGCGGTCTCTTTCTTGAGAGGCTTGCGGTTTTTGGGTGGCCTGCATTTGATCACGCTGGTGATGAAGATCTCGGAGCGATCCAGGCCGGCCTGCTGCAGGGCAGCGTCCAGGAGCCTGCCTCCCCGCCCCACGAAAGGCTTTCCGGAGAGATCCTCCTCCCGGCCGGGGGCTTCCCCGACCAGCATCAACCGGGCCGGGGCGGGGCCGGCTCCGGGGACAGCGAGAGTTCTGCCCTGCCAGAGCGGGCAGAGGCGGCAGGCGGAGATGGCATCTTCGAGGCGGCGGAGGGATTCCTGGGACATAAGTGGGATGTGGTCTCTTCTTTGGTATTGATAAGCTTTCCACCGCGACCGGATCTTACCGGATCTTCATCAGGAATGTCGTGATAATTGGATAACTCACATGGGAGCCGGCTGCACGAGTCGAATTGTTGTAGAGCGAGCCTGGTCGGCTGCCAGTCCATGAGCAACCGCTCAGGTTATTCATTCAATTTCTGCAGCAGTCTCTCTCGATACTCGTCGGCCAGCATAGATATGCTGTCCGCTATTGGAAACACCAGCCGGTATTCATCCTCAAGCCGACCAATTCCCTCTTCAATATAGGTGATCCAGATCTTCTCCTCCAGATCACCTGCCTTTCGGTATTGTGCTTCTATCTCCCGATAGA
>CALMJN010000223.1 GCA_937864385.1 uncultured Methanosarcinales archaeon
AATTGCTTCGTTAATGGTATTTAAACTTTCAATCTCTTTTAGAGTTTATCAATGCAAATGCCAAATTAGCTTAGCATTTTCTTAGCTTTGATCGTTAATTGGGATCCATGCGCGAGATGCAAATGAGCCTCCTTGCCAGATATTAAACTGAAAAGAAGATCCTTAATTAGTGCATCCCATCGTCTTGTCCTGAATTAGATGCTCAACATCGCAGCAAATTTCACAATAAGTATGAAGATCACATACATATTCCCAAATACGCTTATAGCTTAGGTTTTGTTCTCAACTCATGGTGATTTGTTGCCTTCCCATCGTTTGCTGCTCTTATGCTTATTGATATGCTCTCTACTGACCGGCCCCTCTCTAGCCCAGGAGGGAGTCAATGCTGCTGACAATGCCTGGGTGCTCATCAGCGCCGCCCTGGTCTTGATCATGATCCCCGGAGTGGGACTCTTCTATGGAGGGATGGTGCGAAAGAAGAACGCCATATCCACCATCATCTTCAGCTTTGCCGTCATGGGAATCATAAGCCTGCAGTGGATTTTGTATGGCTACAGCCTGGCCTTCGGCCATGATATCGGCGGCCTCATCGGCGGCCTGGACTTTCTGGGCCTCTCCGGAGTTGGTTTGGAGGCCAAGGAGGGCTTGACCATCCCTGCTCTGACCTTCATGATCTTTCAGGCCATGTTTGCCATCATCACCGTCTCTCTTATCACCGGCAGCTATGTGGAACGGATAAAATTCAGCTCCTTCTTGGTCTTCTCCCTGGCCTGGGCCACCCTGGTCTATGACCCTGTGGCCCACTGGGTCTGGGGGGGAGGCTGGCTGGCCCAGATGGGGGTCCTGGACTTCGCCGGGGGAATTGTGGTGCACATCACCGCCGGCGTCTCCGCCCTGGCCGTGGCCCTGGTCATCGGAGCCCGGCGGGGCTTTGGAACCGATCCCATGGAGCCCCATAACATCCCCACCACAGTCATGGGCGCTGCCCTGCTCTGGTTCGGCTGGTTTGGCTTCAATGCCGGATCGGCCCTGGCGGCCAATGGCATCGCCGCCAATGCCTTTGTGACCACCAACACCTCTGCGGCGGCGGCAGCCACAACCTGGATGCTCCTCTCCTGGAGAGATAGAGCGCCTTCTGCTCTGGGCATAGTCACGGGTGCTGTGGCCGGGCTTGCCGCCATTACTCCTGCCGCCGGATTTGTCACCCCTCTGGCGGCAGTGCCCATAGGAGTTGTGGCCGCCATCGCCGGATATTATGCCATCATCTGCATCCGGGGCAGCGGCAGGGTGGACGACTCGCTGGATGTGTTAGCCTGCCACGGCATAGGCAGCACCTGGGGAGTTTTAGCTACAGGCATCTTCGCCAGCATAGGGGCAGTGGGACTTTTGGCCGGGAACAGCCATCAGCTCTTGATTCAGCTCCTGGCCGTGGCTGTGACCTGGGCCTACTCCTTTGCCGTCACCTTCGGCCTGGCCAGGATCATTGATGCATTGATGGGACTGAGGGTGAAAGAGGAGGAAGAGGCTGTGGGGCTGGATATCAGCCAGCACGGCGAAGGCGCTTACATGTGAGGTTAGGAAAGATGAAGAAGATTGAAGCCATAATTCGGCCTGAGAAGCTGCACCTGCTACGTGACAAGCTGGACAAGAAAGGCTTTTCGGGAATGACTGTTAGCGAGGTCAAGGGCCGGGGCAGGCAGAAGGGCATCGCTCTGCAGTGGCGGGCCGGAGACTACCGGGTGGAGTTCCTCCAGAAGATGAAGCTGGAGATGGTGGTGGAGGATAAGGATGCTGAAGCGGTGATAGAGCTCATCTGCGAGTATGCCCAGACCGGAGAGGCGGGGGATGGAAAGATCTTCGTCTGCCCTGTGGAGGAGGTGGTGCGGGTGAGGACCAGGGAGAGGGGCTGCGGGGCGGTCTGAGGGCTGCCTCTTTCTCCGGCTCCACGCTATTTACTATGGGCAATTAGCCATAACCAGTTGCTAACGACGTTTTCACCACAAAAAGGTCATGATTTCCCAACCGGGAAAGCATTCCCAAAGGATGAAAAACCAGTATGTATTCTGAGTTTTTCATGTGAAGAGCACAAAGAACTCACAAAGATGGCATTTTAGTAGCAGGAGCTAACAACGACAACGACTAACTCCGGTTTAGCCATAGGAAATAGCAGAGAGCCACCAGGTACATGAAATGAGGTTTTCGTTCTTT
>CALMJN010000224.1 GCA_937864385.1 uncultured Methanosarcinales archaeon
CGTAGGGCGCCCCATCCAGCAGCGTGCGCACGAGGCGCCCGGTCGTGTCGTAGACCTTCAGGTCGGCCGTGGCCGCCGCAGGCAGACCGAAGCGGATCTCCGTCTTCGGGTTGAAGGGGTTGGGGCTGTTCTGCGCGAGCGCGAGCCCCGCGGCCGGAACGCCGTCCTCCGTGCCGGGCACGCCCGTCAGGTCCTCGACGATGTTGTGATGGGCGAACTTCTGGGTGAAGACCATGGCGTGCGGCTGGCCGGGCTGCAGGGCCTGGGCCGCTGCGATGGTGGCATAAGTGCAGGGAGCACTTCCTACCGTCCGGTCGGCCATAGAGGTATTGGGGCTGGCATTGATAATACTGCTCGGCATTCCCTACCTGGGCCGCGTAAACCTGCTGGAGCTGTCTCCTCTGGGCTATTCCGGCATATTCCAGGCATCTGCCCTGATATTCTTCGCCTTCATTGGCTTTGAGGAGGTGGTCAAGCTCTCCGAGGAGGCAAAAGATCCGGAAAAGAATATCCCCAGAGGCCTGATACTGGCCATATCTGCAAGCATAGTGCTCTATATATTGGTGGCCATCTCCTCGGTGAGCATTCTGGGCTGGGAGGAGCTGAGCCGCTCATCGGCACCCTTTTCAGATATTGCCTATTCTGCTCTGGGCCCCAATGCCTCCAGCATCATGTCCTTAATAGCCCTCTGTGCTACCATAAACACAGTGCTGCTCATGCTCCTCGCCTCTTCCAGGATTATCTATGGCATGGCTCAATCGGGATCACTGCCATCCTTTCTGGCCGCTGTACACGGCCGCACTCAGGCTCCCTGGACTGCCACATTGATATCCGGGATCCTTGCCATGTCCTTTGTCTTCCTGGGGGACATCGCCTTCGTGGCCAATGTCAATAACTTTACGGTATTTGTGACCTTCATCGCAATCAATGCCGCACTGATTGTGCTTCGAATCAATAAGCCGCAGATCAAGCGACCATTCAAGGTGCCCCTGTCCTGGGGCAGGCTTGCTTTGCTGCCTGTAGCCGGAATATTCTTCAATGCCTTCATGCTGGCTCAACTGGATGGACAGGTCTATGCCATCGGCCTCGCCCTCATCTGCCTGGGCGGCATAGCCGCATTGTTGCGCCGGCGCTTTGCCTTCAAAGCTGTTCAGGACCGATGACTTCTTTCGAGGACAGCCGCACCTTATCCATAGAGCACAGACTGGTTCTCATCAGCCTCCATTACCGTATCGTCCTCTTGTGAGGATTGATGCCGCAAGATAGATCCTACTGCAGAGTTGTGCTCTCCCAGGACCAGAGCCTCGCTCTTGACCATCCCAGGAGCATCCTCTTCCGATATATTATAGAATTCAACCTTAAGAAATTGATTCTCTCTGGGCTCCAGAGTCATAATCGAGCTGATAAAGGCTTCCGTGCAGGAGACGAAAAATAGGGGCCATTCCTCGCTCTTTACCAGAAAATTGGGATCTATCATCTCTTCTTTGACTATGGCATAGTCGGCATATAGTTCATCGCCGGACTGATCATCGGATAGGATATTGCTGAAAGCAAAGCCCAAAATCACCTCTTTGGGATGTACAATTGCTCTTACTATTGCTCTATCAGCCAAATTAGAGATGCAGGCTAAGGCCTGAATAAACCGGTCTTTAGATATTGAAAATTCTGCCAATTTCCTTGTACTGGTCATGATATACAACCTCCAATTAAGGGGCTATAATTATTAGTATTGCTTATAATCTTATCGAAAATGTTTTTAAAAAAATGATTCAATTAAAAATTAAAAAATCTAGGCTGCCAGCCTAAATCCATCTACCTGGCCGGTCCATTTGTCTCCGCCGGAGGATATTGCACTGTATTTTCCAGATACGTCGTCATCAGACAAATTGAGAAGAAGCTTATAGAGGGTTATGGGCTGCTGAGTGGTAAGATCAAGATTCAATAGGTCTCCTTGCAGCGTCCCTGATGCCATCACCTGACTGGTGCTATTGCCCTCTCTGAGGCTGCCTGAGCCGAATATGGAAGCGCCCTCTTGGAATAGTGCCAGCGAGACATCCCTCTGCATGCTGTCATTCAGCTGCAATGACCAGGTTCCTGATGCATTGGCTATGACAGATTGGTTTGATGCTACTTGGGCATCGGCTGATATCTCTGATGACTGGCTGGAGGAATCCTGTACCTCAGCCGAGCTCTGCTCCTGGGCCATGCTTCTTGACTCAAAAGGAGTGCTTCCACTGCCGGAAAGGCTGCTCGGCATGTCCCAGTCCAGAGTGGAATTCTCTTTTTCCGCGAAATACCTCTCCCGGGATGCTTTAGCCTGATTGGCTACGGCCTCAACATCTATGGTCTGGATGTTGCTCTGTTCGATGTAATCATCAACGGAGATGCCTGATGCAATAGATGGCGAGTCAGGCAGGAGTATGGATTGAAATCCCAACAGGAATAGGCCTGATATCAGGCCTGAGATCAATAGACTAATCTTCATATTTGCTGAACCCCTTATCTTATTTGCTGCTTTATCTTATTATCATCTCTTATAAATGATTGGTGGAAAAATGTCGCCAGCGGGAGACCTTCAGAAAGAGATAAATTCATTGGAACATACCCCTAGATAGGGGATTTGATGGATTTGAAACAGGAAGAATTCCTGCAGCAGTTAGAGGGCGTCGTTCTGCCGGAGAGATTCGACCAGGATCTATTGGACCGGGCAGCAGAGATGTTTGGGAAATGGGGCAAGGGCCGGCATATGAACGAGAAGGAGCACCTCTTCGAGTCCTTTGGCCTTGGCCCCAGGCCAGAAGACAGCCCCGATGTCAAGCTGCAAAAGGCAGCGGTTCGCTTTGTCTGCACCAAGATGATGCAGATCCAATTCAGCCGTCGGGAGGCCTCAGATCTCATTCGCAATTTCAACCGAATCAAAGATCCGGGCTATAAGTGGTTGGAGTAAGCCGTGCGCATTAAGAATAATCTGTTTGATTATTTTATTCGATATACTAAATAATTTATTCGCTCAAAGAAATTGGTATCGAGCTTAATGGCCTCCTGACCAGCTTTTTCAAGCTATCCGCCTTAATATCTGTTGGGCGGAGAAGAAATTCATGTTCTCACCCTGTAAATCCTGGCACCTTTATCATACAAGAGTTCATAGACCTCCTCCGGGTAGCTCAGGTTCAGCAGAGGAAACGGCTCATGCCCTGCGAATGGAGGTGTGTGCCCTGGACGTAGTGCTGAGACGCTTGAGACATAGATCAAGACATTCTGATGGCCGATGCTCCTCAGCTCACCAACCACTGTGCTGTTGCCCGGATCTATTCTGATCCTCTCAGGTAGCCCGTAAGCAAATCCCGTCGCCGCTATCCGAGGATTGGAGGCGGGAATCCCGGTCAGAGGATATATCCATGCTCCGATTTCATCCACATTGATACAAACCGCATCGGATAGATTCTGCCCGGAAAGCCAGATTGTGGCATCATAATCCTCCTGCGGCAGTCCCCAGGACCCGGCATAACTATAGAGAACCAGACCCATAGAAGCGGCACCTACTGCAATCAGTACCAGCAGAAATGAGGCTCTAATCCTGACATCGCCCCCATCCATACTCTCAAGTGCCAGGGCGGCAAGAATGCTGAGGGGAAGATATAGCGATAGCATCAGTCGATCCGCCGTTCCCAGGATGCTCAGGAGCCCCGCATCTGCCATAAGCACTGCCAAGATCCATGATCCTGTCTATACCAGAACCATGCGATTCAGCTGTCCACCCCTGACTGCAGCGAGAGCTGCACCGAAGAGGGCCAGCAGGCCGGGATACCAGCGAGCCACAAACTGGCTGGCAAGATCCTGATCGCTGAAGACGGATACAAGGTACTCCGGCCTGTGCATAGAAACATAGGCCGCGACCAGGAACAAGAAGCAGCTGGCTAACATATAAAAGTGTCTTGAGCTGAGACGCTGTCTCAAATCCTCTGCCAGCCACCAGAATAGGAGAAAGCCTACGCCCAGCGCCAGAATACGAGGGTGAGTGAAGAGCATTCCCAGGAACATAGCTATGAGAATAATACGCATTTTGAGCACAGACGCAAGCACAGCTGCTACCAACAGCATCTCAGCCGCAGCAGAAGGATAGCCACCCCAGATGAGATAGCTATAATGGGTGGAGAAGGCAAAAGAGGACAGGAGGAAGGCATAGTATGAAGCTGAATCCTGCCTAATTTCTCGTAATATCGAGTACAAGAGCATAGGGGTAAAGGCATTTATCAAAGCAGGAACAGTTTGAACCACATCAAGCAGGGGAAAGGCTTTGGTCCAAAAATAGGCGTAGTAGTGAAATCCCTTTGGATAGTACTCCCAATAATTTCCAAGCAGAGGCAGATTAATGGGAAGAGTCTGGCCCTCGATCAGCATGCGTATCATCTCTGCATGCGCCACGGCGTCTCCCGCCATCCAAATGACCAGGCGATCGAAGAACAGTATACAAATGACCAGATAAAGTGAAAAGGATCCCAGCACGATCCAGTCTTCCCGGTCAAAGTCGAGAAAGACTGAGCCCTTTAATTCAGATCTATTCAGGAAATAATATCTAAGACATAGGATCACGCCTGACATTGCCACAAAAATCTGTAAAATGATCGGATTCATATTCAGCTGTGATCCGAGCATTCCTGCCGTGGCCAGCAGCACATAGCCTAGGGCGAATGAGAGAGAGATCCTGGTGAGGGTGCGCCTGCCTGTTTTAAGAACAAAGGGCATCGCGGAGAGAGAGGTTACAGTAATCGCCGCCAGCACTAGAAGAAAATTTTGGATCAGCTCTCAGCACCCCTGATGCAATGGACTGCATATCCTTATTTATAGATTCCTTAGCTCTAGCACTGATTTCTGCTATTCTCCTTTCCAGGGA
>CALMJN010000225.1 GCA_937864385.1 uncultured Methanosarcinales archaeon
GCCCAACCGTCACCAACCGTAATTCGCCCCAACCAGTTTGGGGTTCAAAGGGAATGACACTATCTGATATTTGAAAGATGCCATCCACTGCGGCGATGCTATAAGTACCATTATTAAATATATTTCCGAAGTGAATCATTATAATTGGGATATCTTTGAGGTTCTCTATATCTTTTTTATAGACATATGTCGCATTGGACTCCACCACTGAGCCGTCCACCTGGATTCCTTCTTTTAGAAGCTGCAGGAACAGGCTGTCATTGCTCACATCCCTAATTCGCATCTCATAGCCCTCCTCCAGAGAATAATTTCCGGCTGAGATGTAGCCTTGCAGCTCAGTATCTCTGAGAATCTGGCCAAGGTACTCGTTTTCCAGCAGGCTCTTGGATGAATTGCTGCCCTGAAGGCTGGAGTCATAGCCCGCAAACCAAGGATAGCCAAAGAGGCTCATTATGAAATAATATCCCCAGGGCTCATATTCAAATTTCTTGGGCTGAAGGAATGATGTATATTGAAGGCCGGTCTGAAAAGCAGTCTTATTCTCAGGAAAGACGATCGGATTTCGAGGTGGGACAACTCTCCGATCTTCTGCAGAATAAATTACTAGTGTCTCGCCGCCTATGAAATCATCAGGGTCAAAATAGAATCCGCTGTAGTTTTCAGCATTCCATCTGGCGATGACTGAGGAATTATATTGGCCCATGCTAACCGGAATGGAGGAAATGCTGCTAAAAGTTGGCCCACGGATATCGTGCAATCCGTAATCATAGATCCACCCTTGGGGATAATAGACCAGATCCTGGCTGTCCAGGACCACCAGATCAAGGCCCGGTGCCAGATTAATTGTGGAATCCCTTCTCAGGTTTATTGATATGCTGCTTTCAATCTCTATTACCGACTGCGAGTAATCGATGATCTTCATCTCTCCGATCATGGCCCCCTCAAAGAGCCTGATATTCGGCTCATCGCTGATCTGGAATACCCCCTCCACCTCGGCCAGCCCCTCGCCTGCCCCCAGCATGGCATTGGTCAGATGGACCAGTATCACCGGAAGGTCATCGATCTTATAGACGAAGCTCTCACCAATGCTCACCACGGAAGAATTAACCGGCAATCCGTCCTTGAACAATAGAAAATTGACTTTACCCTTCTTCTCCGAGATCTCCTGTGCCACCAGTACATAGCCCTGCTGCAGGGTCAAGGTTTTATTGAGGCTCAGAGTCTGGGTGATATCATCATCCATGAGCACCTCTCTCAGCTCTCCCTTCTCCAGAGAGCTCACCTCTTCCGTGAAACTGCTCTCCGGGTAGCCAGCGAAATAGGGCTTGCCAAAAAATGCAACCCTCTGAAAGCTGCCCCAGGGCCTGTACTCAAATTGCTCCTTCCAGACCTTTGAAGAATAGGCCATATGCCCTTTTTCCGCAGTTCTACCGTCCAGATCTATCTGCAGCATCTCTCCGCCCAGATCCTCATCCAGGTCATAGTAAAACCAGCCGAAGTCATCGGCCCGCCAGACGCCATCACCATAAGCGAAATGGCCCCGCACGGAGGCCGCCTCAGAAATTTCCTGTGCTGAGGATGGCGAAACCAGTCCCAAAGCCAAGACTAGAACTGCAGCTGCCCAACAGATTGCTCTGATCTTAACCCACCTCTCCATGATCAATCCTGGATAAGCTGTATATCCTATGGCGGATCTACAGGCGGAGCGGAGTTAGATGTCATCTATTAAACACGTTGCGATATACGGCAAAGGAGGCATCGGCAAGTCCTGCACTGCCTCGAACATTGCCGCCGCCTGTGCCGAAGAGGGCCACAGGGTGCTGGTCGTGGGCTGCGATCCCAAGAGCGATTCAAGCATAACCCTGGTGGGCAGGAGAATTCCCACCATGATGGACCTCATACTGGATGGAAGAGAGATCAAGGAAGAGGATGTGGTCTTTGAGGGATACAGGGGCGTCAAATGTATTGAGGTGGGCGGCCCGGAGCCTGGCGTGGGATGCGCCGGACGGGGCATAATCGTGGCCATAGACTTTCTGCGCAAGGTATCCCGGGTATTGGAGGAGGTGGACCTGGTGCTCTATGACGTGCCGGGGGATATCGTATGCGGTGGATTTTCCGCCCCCATCCGCAAAGGACTGGTGAGCCAAGCCTATATCATAACCTCTGGCGAGTATATGCCCCTTTATGCCGCGAACAACATCAGCAAGGGACTGCTCCGGCTTAATACCCCCCTTTCCGGAGTGATATGCAACTCCCGCGAGGCGGCGGCGGGCCGGGAGAAGGAGATAGCAGAGCGGTTTGCAGAAGAGCTCAACAGCCGGCTGGTGGCCTTCATCCCCAAAGACCCCATCGTCCAGAAATGCGAGAGACAGGCGGTCACCGTCATCCAGGGAGCGCCTGATGCAGCCATCGCCAGCGTATACCGCGCTTTAGCACGGGAGATCATGGCCGGAGCCGATCCCAGGGTACCACAACCTCTCAGCGATGAGAGGCTGCGAGAGCTTTCCATGGAATAAAATAAGAGGCTTTTAGGGAGACGGGGAAGGGATACCAATGGCTGCAGACTGTCCAAGAGTTCTCATAGCGGGAGACAGAAGCTCCAGCGGCAAGACCACCATTGTAGCCGGCCTGCTCTCCGCTCTCTGCGGCAGAGGCCTTTCCGTTCAGCCCTTCAAGGTGGCCATGGACTACATCGATCCCAGCTACCATACCTGGATCACAGGCAGGAACTGCCGCAATCTGGACGGCTACCTGATGAAGGAAGAGGCAGTCCGGGAGGTATATGCCCATGCCGCAGAGAAGGCGGACATCGCCGTGATCGAGGGCGTGCGCGGCCTGTACGAGGGATACGACGGCGACCTGGGCAGCACGGCACAGATGGCCAAGCTTCTGCAAGTGCCGGTGATATTCGTGGTTGATGCCAGGAGCATCACCAGAAGCTGCGCCGCCCTGGTCAAGGGATACATGGACTATGATCCGCTGGTCAATTTCAAGGGGGTGATCCTGAACAAGGTGGGAAGCGAGAGGCACGCTGAGAAGGCCATCCGGGAGGTCGAGAGATATGCCGGGGTGGAGGTGGTAGGGGTCATCCGTCGCAACGAGGATATGCACCTGGCCATGCGCCATCTGGGACTGGTCCCGGTGCTGGAAGGTAAGACCAGGCATGAGGGCTTCGCGGAGAGGGTGGACCGGATCCGGGAGATAGTTGAAGATGGAATCAACCTAAACCGCATAATCGAGATTGCCGGGGGAGCAGAGCCTCTGGCAGAGGTGAAGCCGGATCTGTATAGAAAGAACTCAGCCGGAGAGGGCCTGCGCATAGGGGTGGCCAGGGACGAGGCCTTCAACTTCTACTACCGGGACAACCTGGAGATGATGGAGCTGGCCGGAGCCGAACCAGTGCCCTTCAGCCCGGTGCATGACAGGGCCCTTCCCGATGTGGACGGCATATACATCGGCGGAGGCTATCCCGAACTCTACGCCCGGGAGCTCTCAGAGAACTCAGGAATGCTCAGCAGCCTGGAGCACTTCCACCAGAAGGGTCATCCCATTTTTGCCGAATGCGGCGGACTGATGTACCTGGGAAGGGAGATCGACTGGGAAGGAGAGCGGCAGGAGATGGCCGGGCTGGTGCCGGGAAAAGCCAGGCGGGGAGATGTACGGGTTGTAAGCTATGTGCACGGCCGCCTGACCCGCGACTCCCCCCTGGGAAGAGCTGGCCAGGCCATAATGGGGCATGAGTTTCATCACTCCGAGATGATAATGGATGAGGGCGTGGACTATGCCATCCACCTGGAGCGGGGCAGGGGGATCAAGGGCGGCTGGGATGGGGTATGCCGGGAGAATATGGTAGCCAGCTACACTCACATACACAGCGCCTCATTCCGGGGATTTCCGGCCCATTTCCTAGAGGCATGCAGAACTCATAAATCATGATTGCCTTGAGTTAGGAGAAGAATGGAGAGAAACATCTTTGCTCTCTGCCGAGATCATATGATTCCATGTCCCGCATAGATGCCTTTCAAATTGAAGACGGCATTGTTCCTCGGATGATTTATCTATTGCCCGCCGCGTTTTTGCTGCTCCTGGCGAGCTGCTGCTCCGCAGATAACTCCATTCATGGTGAAGAAGTCAGAAACATACCGGTTTTCGGATATGAGATAGTCAATTCCTATCCTCATGATCCTATGGCATTCACCCAGGGGCTGGTCTATGACCGGGAAGATGTGATCTATGAAGGGACGGGGCTATATGGCCGGTCCAGCCTGAGGAAGGTGGAGCTGAAGACAGGCCGGGTCATAGAGCAGATAAGCCTGCCAGGCGATCTCTTCGGAGAAGGGGTGACTTTGTGGGGGGAGAGTATAGTTCAGTTGACCTGGCAGTCGGGACTGGGCCTGGTCTACAGCAAGGAGAATCTGACAGAGACAGGCAGATTCGGATACCGTACGGAAGGCTGGGGCCTCACTGGCGACAAAAGAAGCCTGATCATGAGCGACGGCAGCAATATTCTGCATATCCTCGATCCAGAGACATTCAAGGAGACGGGGCGGATAAACGTCACTAAAAGGGGCAGTCCGCTCAATGGCCTCAATGAGCTGGAGTATATCAAAGAGGAGATCTATGCCAATATCTGGCCCACCAGCTGGATAGCCATAATATCGCCGCAGACGGGCATAGTGAGGGGCGAGATAGATCTGACCGGCATCCTGCCGGGAAGCCAGGGGGTGGGGCAGAGCATCGATGTGGCGAACGGCATTGCCTATGATGCAGAGTCAGATAGGATCTTTGTAACCGGCAAGCTCTGGCCCAGGCTATATGAGATCAGGCTGACTGTCAAGGAGAATAGCTGAAAATAGAATTAAAAGAGAGTATGGAAAAAAAGAGTTTGGAAAA
>CALMJN010000226.1 GCA_937864385.1 uncultured Methanosarcinales archaeon
CCCTCCAGCCTGGCCCGATCAAATTTCGGCTGGCCCAATTCCTTTATCCTGGCGGCGATAGCATTTCCCTCCCCCTGGATCTCATCGATCTGCCGGTCCAGGCTGGCGATTGAGGCCTGCAGGGCGGCACGCCTGCTCTTCTCCCCATTTATCCGGTCGAAGGCAGATCGAAGGTTGCTCCGCGATCTGGCCACACCCTCCAGCTTCTCCTTCTGAGACCCGATCTCCTCTTCCAGCCTCTTTATCTCTTCTCCGGCCCCGACCAGGCTATGTTCATACTTGCCGGTCAGAAGATCACGCTGGCCCTGTAGCGGCCTCTCGCAGGTGGGGCAGAGCCCCTCTTCTCCCAGGGCTTTGACCCTCTGGAGAGATCGCTCCGCCTCTCCCAGGGCCTTCTCCGCCGCCTTGCGGCTTCCTCTTGTTTCAGCCAAAATGCGGGACAGCTCGCTGTTCAGCTGATCCAGATCCCGATCTTGCTGCAGCAGGAGGGCCTCTCTCGGCTCGATGTCTTTCAGCGCCTCCATCTCCGCTCGCGCTCTCTCCCCCTCGCTCCTGCGCAAGGCCAGCCGCTCCTCCAGGCCGCTCTTTCTGGCCTGAAGACCCTCTATCTCTTTCTGCTTCTCCTTTTCCCGGAGCAGATATGCCAGATGATCCCTGCAGCGGATCTCTTCCTCGCGGCAGCTGCTGATCTCCTCCAGCCTGGCTTTATCCCTGAGCAGATCGCCGCGCAGCCTGACCGCCCGGGCCAGCTTCTCTTCCGCAGACTGCACCTGAGACCGCATTTGCCTGATATCGGATTGCAGATCCCTGTGCCTGTCCCTGGCCTTCTCCAGGGCAGCAAGCCTGTCCTGCAGCAGTATATACTCCTCCTCCCTGATGAGGAGGCTCTCTCTCTCTGCTGCGTCTTTTTCCAGATGCTGCAGACTGCTATGGCTCTCCGCCAGAGCTTTTCTCTCCCCCTCTAAAGCAGCCCGGCGGGAGGCTATGCTCCTGGCCAGGTCCTCAAAAGCCGCTCTCTTGGGCTCCAGAGCCTCCAGCCTGAGCCTTACCTCGGCCAGCCTCTCCAGCCGGGGCCGGATCTCATAGAGCCTTTTCCGGGAGAGGTCTATGGCGGCAAGATGCTTCTTTTCTGCCTCGGCCCTCTCATCCAGCTCGGCCTGCCCTTTCTCCAGGCTGGCTTTCCTCTCTTGGAGCATCTCGTGACTTTGCATCCTCTCTACCTGAAGATCCAGCTCCTTCTGCCACTCATCCAGACAGCTGGCCAGCTCCGTTCGCTTTCTATCGGCCTCCTCGAGCCCCTTTTCCTCGGCCTGGATAGCCAGAGCAGCCTGCTCCAACTTGCCGGAGACATCCCCTATCTCCCCCAGCGCTCCTGATAGCCGGGCCATCTCCTCCTGGGCTGCCGCCCTATCCGCCTTGATCAGATCCAGAGCATGCTCCTTGATGTCTTCCAGGCCGAGCAGCTTGAGCAGGTACTCTCTCTTGCCCATAGCACCCTCTTTTAGCAGGCTGTCCAGGTCCTTCTGCCGGGCGTAAAAGGTCTTCATGAAATCCTGATAGCTGATCTTGAGGATCTCCTCCAGCTTGCTGTCCACCTCCCGGCTTCCAAGGGCAACCCTCTGCCCGTCCAGTTCCAGATATGCCTCCGGGGTGTTGGCCTTTCCCTTCATCCCCCTGTAGATGACCAGCTCCTGCTTGCCCAATGAGATGGTGAGGGCTACGGTCACAGGATCGGATTCCCTGGCACGGCAATTGCGGATGAAATCCCTCTTGATGGCAGAGGCACGATTGCCGTAAAGGGCCCAGGCTATGGCCTCCACTATGGTGCTCTTGCCCGCCCCATTGCTGCCCACAATTCCGGTCAGACCATCGGAGAACTCCAGATCCGCCCTTCGGAACTTCTTGAAGTTCCTCAGGACCAGCCGATTAAGATGCATCCAGCCTCTCCCTGTGTTTGGCGGATACCGCCCGCTTGATGATCTGTGATCCGTAAGAGCAGACCTCGCCCTTGATCGCCGCGGCAATTCTGCCCCCGCCGGACTGCTGCTCTAAATATAAAGAGAACTCCTCCTCCAGGCTGCGCCGGTCCACCTGCTTTTCTAAGTGCTCCTTTTCGTCCTCAAACTCAGGACGGATCTTGAAGTAAAGGGCAGTGGAGCCCAGACGGCTGAGCCTGACCGGGTCAAGGCTTCTGTAGGCCGCTCGGTTGACGTTCTTCAATGTGATGCGCACCATCATATCTTTGATATCATCCTCCCGGCAGAGATCGATCAGACATTCGGCAACCTCCTGGGATTGCATGCCGCTGCAATCAATGGCCGGATGATCTTTCATATATTCAGGCTGTACGGGAATGCCCTCTACCTGGCCGCTCTCCAAATCCACTAGCAGCATTCCCTTCCTGTCCCGAGCCTCGCCGAAGTTGAAGTAATCCACCGAGCCGCTGTACCAGGCATTGCCAGAGATCTGAGCCTGGCCATGGAAATGGCCCAGAGCAATGTAATCAAAATCGCTTTTAAGGAGGCTGTCCGGCAGCTCATGCTCTCCCACGCTCCTCATCCTGCGATTGGATAGCGACTCTGCCAGGCCGTGCATGACCAGAACATCTCTTCCGCCCTTCTCCATCTTCTGAAACTCGGCCAGATAGTCGCCCGGCTCCAGGCAGAATGGTATGCAATGAAAGCAGTGGCTCCCCACCTCGAATCTTTCGTATTCGTACCTCTGGGCGATATGCACATCCCTTAGATCCTCAAAGAGCCGGAAAGGGCTGGTCTGGGAGAAGCTCTTGGGGGCATCATGATTGCCGCTGATTACGATTACAGGAATGCCCGCCTCCGCCAGCCGCAAGAGCCCCCTCTGAAAGACCACCAGAGGCCTGATCCTGGGCCGGACATGATGGAATACATCCCCGGCATGAACCACGGCATCGGGCTTGAGCTCAATGATCTTTTCAATGGCGCGTTTAAATCCGGAATAAACCATCTCTTCAATGCGGTTTCGCCCGTATTCATCCAGCCGGCTGTAGCTGGAAAATCCCAGATGGGAATCGGCCAGGTGAACGATCTTCATGTGATATCATCCGTTGCCATCTGCAAAACCCTACTCCAGGAAAGGCTTGAAGCCGCCCTTCCTGGCCATCCTCTCCGGCTCCTCCTTTTCCAGGCGGCGCAGGTAATCCTCGTAGCGGTGGATGCGGGCGGGCACGGGGAAGGGAATGCTCAATGTGGAGACCACAGCTTCACCCTTCTCCAGTGTCTGGATCTCTATGTCCAGGGAGGAGAGGTCCTGCTTGGCCGACTCCTCCAGCTGATGGCGGTCGTTTCTGTCTCCCAGGCCCATGACCACCAGGGTGTTGAACTGGGATAGAAGCTGCTTGTCGATCAGCTTGGGCTGCTGGGTGATGGCGCATAGCCCCACCCCGAACTTGCGCCCCTCCCGGGCGATGCTCTCAAAACGGGAGGTATTGCTGCCCGCTCCCAGGACCCTCTGGGCCTCCTCTATGGTGATGAGGCAGTTCTTGCGGCTCTCTCCCTCTGTCAGGTCTCTCTTGTATTCATCCAGGACATAGCGGGATATTACCGATAGCAGGAATAGCTCGGAGCGATCAGTCATCCTGGGAATATCCACCAGAACCACTTTACCCTTCTTTAAATTGGCCAGGATATTGGCCAGGCTGGATCTCTTCTTGATATACCGGTTTCTCTCCAGCTCATTCTTGATCCGGCGCACCAGGACGCTGACGGTGCTGTCCTTGAAGCCCTCCTGCACCATGCGGGCCATGCCCTCCGGGGTCTTGATATCCTCCAGCCAGCTTCTGGAATCGAAGATCCTGGATATGGCATCCAGAGCATCCCTCTGGGGCGGCGACCACTCATAGAGGAGAGCTATATCCTCTGGCAAGATCTCCTCCTCGGAGATGGCCAGCTCCTCCACCCCCGGATCAGAGGCGTTCTGCCGGTCGGTGGAGTAGCAGGCCAGGCCGCTGCGGTATTTTTGCAGATGAGTGAGGCCCTTGATCAGGCCCTTGCCCTTGAGATACTCCCCATGGGGATCGACTATGAGCAGCCCGAAGTTGGAGTCGCCCTTCACATACAAGCGCATGCAGGAGGCGGCAAAGACCTTCATAAAATTGGACTTGCCCATGCCGGTAGTGGCGAAGACACCCATGTGGTGGTCCATAGCATCGCTATGCAGAGCCACAGGGATCTCCTCCACCAGACGGGTTCCATTTCTGAGGTATCCCACCTCAATGTCTCCCATGACCTGGCTCAGGAAACGGAATTGGTCCCTCTCTGCTCTTTTCACCGGCGAGAATTTGGTGGGAAGGGTGCGGGACTTCCTGAATCCTCCTGCCTCATTTACAGATCCCAGGGGCTCGGCTATGACCCGGTTGAAGATCTGATCGGAATCGAAGAAGTTCGTCCCCTTGATGGTGGTATCCCAGTGGCCGTCGTAATTGGAGCTGTGCTCTATGTTGAGCACCCTGGCCAGATAGGTAAGGCTGCCGTCTCTGACAGAGAAGATCTGCCCCACCTCCGCCCGCTCCTCTTCGGAGAGGTTATACGGCACTATGAAATGGTACTCGGATACATTTTTTGATACTATTCGGTAGGTGCTCTCGCCCTTCTCCATCACTTTTCTATCCAGCAGTCCGACCCGGTCTGAGGGCTGATATGGCTTTCCTTCCTGGTCCACAGTATTGTCCCTCTCTTAGAATCTTGATTTCATCTCCAGAATGTCATGATAGTCCAGCATGAGCATTCTGATCTGCGCAATGGTCATTCCCATCTCCATAAGCCTGGCCATCAGCCTCTGCCTCGCCCCGGAGGCTTCCTGCTCGGTGATCCTGATATCTCTGTGAGCCCGGAAGAGAGAATGGGGATAGCCCATGCTCTCGGCAGAAGAGGAGTGGTCGGCCAGCTTGCCCAGGACTGCCCCCAAATCCTGGCTGAGATAGGCCGGAGCATCCACCCGGAAGGCCAGACTTGTCTGGCCGGAGAAGCAAACCACATAGCTCTGGCCGCCCCATCTGCCCTGTCCTGCCTCCACATTCTTGTCCTTCAGGCTGAGGCACCAGGCCTCGCCGGGGCACAGCCGGCTGCCGGCCAGAGCAGTGTGCTGCACGAAGGGCCGGGTGATCTCATCGCCCCAGGAGAGGGAGCTGGCCTTGGATACGGCCAGAAGGGATACCTCTCTCTCGCCGGCCCGGGTGAAGATCACCGACAGGACCGCGCGCAGGGGCTCGAAGACCTCGAAGCTGCCGTCGTAAAGGATGATATCTCCCGGACTGGCATGATCCAGCGCATCATTTATGGCCAGATACTCCTGCATCTCCCGGTAGTAGCTGGAGAGCCGGTCCAGATCCGACTCCTGAAGGTCGATTCCCTTCAGGCCGAAGTAGTGCTCCAGATAGGGATCGAAATTGCTCTGGCATAGCAGAGGGTCGGCCAGAAAGAGGTCGTCAAAGGTGATGGCTGTCCTCTGCCATTCCCTGCCCCTGTAAACAGCATAACCGGCCCGGATCAGGTTCACCCTTGCCGTCATCCAGCCGCAGAGGGCGGCATTGGAGCCGTCCACGGCAAAGATCTCTCCGGAAAAGCAAGCAGGCTCTATCGGCAGGAAGTCGTTCTCCTTGATGCCGCTGCTTTTCAAATATTGATCGAT
>CALMJN010000227.1 GCA_937864385.1 uncultured Methanosarcinales archaeon
GTTCTCGGCTGCCATGCGCGCCATCTGGCTGCGCGTGGTGAAGCTGGCAGAGGCAATATGCGGCGCGAGCACCAGGTTGTCCAGCTTGAGGAGGGGACTGTCCAGGGGCAGCGGCTCGGGATCGGTGACATCCAGGGCGGCGGCGAAGATCGACTTTTCCTTGAGAGCGGTGTACAGTGCCTGCTGATCGACCACCGGACCGCGCGAGGTATTGACCAGGACAGCGGTCGGCTTCATCTGCGCCAGCGTGGCAGCATTGATCAGGTGACGCGTCTCTGGCGTCAGCGGCACGTGCACGGAAATAAAGTCCGCCTCACGCAGCAAGGTTTCCAGATCCACCGGCTGGGCTTGCAAGCCAGGCTCGGGCTGTGCAAGCGGGTCTGCATAGATCACGCGCAAGCCAAAGCCGAGGGCACGCCTGGCCACTGCCTGCCGGCGAGTCCCAACCGGCCTGTTTCTGGTCGAAGTCGGGTATGCCCTTAGGGGCATAATCCTGCCATCCGCCTTCCTTCCAGTACATCTGCTGGGTGTTGCGGGCCCGGAACTGTACGTCAATCGGGGCATGGCCCGCACGAATCAGCAGGATCTCGACGGCGCAATCAAGGACTTCTCCAAAGCCATAACCATGGAACTCAAGGCCGCCGGAGACAGCCTCTATCTCATCGGCCCCAGGTTCGATGAGCTGGGGGGATCGGAGTACTACCGGACTGCACTGCATGAGACGGGAGCCAATGTTCCCATCGTTCGCTTCGATCTGGAGAGGAGCATGATCTATGCGGTGATAGATGCCATAGATGAGGGGCTGCTGGCCGCGGCTCATGACATCTCCAACGGCGGCCTGGCGGCAAGCATATGCGAGATGGCTCTGGTACGCCCCGCCCGCTTCGGAGTGGATCTGAATCTGGACCTGGTGCAGGGCAGCGACGGTGGCGATGGGGGCGGCGGTGAAGGCGGCAGCCAGGAGGCAGGCCTGAGGACGGATAGACTCCTCTTCTCCGAGTCCTCCGGATTTGTCCTGGAGGCCAGAAAGGGCAAGGAAGCCCGGCTGGCTGAGCTTTTAGCAGGCTATGGCCTGACAGCCATGCAGATTGGAACTGTGACCGGCAAGAGAAGGATTGTGATGGCAAGATCGGAGAGGACTATTGTTGACCTGGATTTAGATCAGGCTAAAGAGGCATGGACCGCC
>CALMJN010000228.1 GCA_937864385.1 uncultured Methanosarcinales archaeon
GACTGATACAGAGTTACGACCCAAAGTGGGAGTTCCTGCCATTTACCGCTGCCGGACTAAACCAGGAGTTCAATGCCAGCAAGATTGGGGGGGAATGCGGTCAAATTGATATATACGGCAAATCCCGAAAACTTTGCTGCTATGACATGGTGCTCTCCTATTCTCTGAAGGCACGCTCAGAGTTCAGATTGGGTATAGATGTCCACAAGTTGGTTCGGTTTTATTAAATCCGAGTCATTATTTCTGCTGTTACATCTTAGAGAGCCTTTTGGCAAGATGGAGCAGACTGTGCTCAGATCGGAGGTCTGAGGCCCTAGGGAAAAGGTTTATATTCGACTTGTGTCGTATAACGTTAAATGCCGTAAATGTAGCGGCAGTCGAGTAGAGGAGTGGGGGCTCTTCCATCGACAACCAATGGCGGAAGGAGAGAAAGGCCCTTGTCCCTCCCTGGGCCGATTTTCTCCTTTATTGCCCAGAAAGATTTTGAATATCTCGTGATTCATGGAATTAATTTAATACATTTTTAAGGCGTATACAGATGCAGCAAGGGATCCACTTTTATTTTTCACTGCATTATCTTCCCCATTTAATCACACACACATCCCAGATCTTCACCGCTCTTTGTCGAAGTTTCATTCCAGGATAATTTGCCGAGAAGGTTTTCATCGCACGGACACCAGTCCTGCCAGGCTGTGGGGGTTATAGAATAGACGGTCTTGCCTACCATCACCGGAGCGATGACCTGGGAAGATGCTATTTCCCTGCCGTCATCAAGAGATATCGCTGTGATGCTGGCATTGCTCTGATAAAATCCGTTATCTTCCGCCTTAGCTGTGAAGCTTATGGATCTTTTCTTTCCAGCATTCAATTTATCTATTGTCCAGAAGAATGAATTTTCAGCTAGCTTTTCATACGAGGAGGTGGAGTTGATAAATCTCATGGCATCGGGAAGCCTCACGGTAATATTGGCTCTCAAATTCTCATCGCCAAGGTTCTCAACCATCAGCCGATAGTTGATGATCTTGGGATTCTTTGAATCGGATGTAGCTGAATAGGTGGCCGATAGATTTTGCTGGCCGCACCGACTCCAGTTCGCATCAAACAATGATGAATTGCTGGCGCTTAGCCTTCTATCAGAACTGGTACTTCCTCGCATAACCTGGTAAATGGTGATCGCCCGGGAGCTGCTTGCATAGCTGTCCTTTCTCTTCGTGATCTCTAGATCCAGGTTGATATTGAAAGATTCTCCAACGCTAAGATACGAAACGGACCAATTGGCATATCTGGGTGTCAGCTCAAACGGATTTAATGAGGCATCGAGGAAACTGGTTCCTGATGGAAATGAGGTTCTGACAAAGATCGGCCCTAATGGCCTGTTGCCGTCATTGGTAAGAGTGATGATATATCTCAGCTTGCTGCAATCCTGCGAGTCGACAAAACCCTGGCTTGTTATGGACATATGGGGAACACTGAATCTCGGATATACTCTGTAGCCCCTGCTAATGCTGAAATTTCCCGCATATTCGTCATCCATGAAAACAAAATTATGGTTGGGATCATATGTATGGGCTGTAGGGCTTAACCCGCTAACATTAATGTAGCCGGCCTTCAATCTCGCCCTCCCAGAGAATTTGGCTGACGCTCTGCTCTCCCCTGAGGAGATGATGGCAGTTTCGGATTCAAGCTCATTTATATCTGAGAAATCTGAGGTCATAAAGGCCTGATCTGTGAAGTGGGATCCGGTTCCCTCCCTCCAGGGAATGGACATGGGTCGCTGAGCAATGCCCGCCTGGGAATAATTTGCCGGTGAATGGTGCAGGCTGACGCTTTTGGCAAGAAAGACTGAACCTTTAACCGGTGGGTAGATGCGACTGATGTTAAGGCTGGATATATCGCTGGATTGTATGAGCTCTTCTGAGCGGAATGACCCGGTGCCTTTCTCATAAGAGTATGCCTTATCACCAACCCTCTTATCAGTGCTGACGAATCCCTCTCCTTCTACCGATAATTTTATTTTATTAGATACATTCTCATGATAGTTGTTGAAAACCTTAAAGCTTCCTCTATATTCCTCAGAGGCCCTGAAATTATCCAAATTTGATTTTACCCTGGCAATTCCATCGAAATCGGAGGCAATGCTTGCTTCTAAATCGTAGTTTCTATCATAGATTGATATATCCGAATCCAGACGATTTGCCGAAGAATGCCGCTCATGAAAGCTCTGAGATTCTCGATCCTTCGAATCCAGACCGTCGTAGGCGGAAGATGATTCGGACCATTTTATGTCGTGGTCAATCGATCGCTCCGGTGATACATGAAATGTCGTCTTAGAATATCTGGCCGATAGATTGCTCTTGGTCAGAGCCATTTCGTAAGCGCCGCCGCTTGAATCTGATGCGTTCTCTGTCTCCTTCTCGATTTGGCCGTCACGACAAACTAAATCGGAAGGCAAATTTGCATAATACTTGGAAGCTTCCTCTGACTCATAGGAGCCGGAGCCGAATTCATGAGTTTTAAGATACTCCGTATCCCTATTATGCATCACGTTACGAATTTTTACATAGCCGGATCCGTAAATCCTATGATCCATATCGAATTTAATCTTCTTGCTTACTTCCTCAGCGCATAGCTCGCCCGATGAGGGGCCGCCCTCGGAGGATATGAGGATCTGCCAGGTAT
>CALMJN010000229.1 GCA_937864385.1 uncultured Methanosarcinales archaeon
TTTATTAATTCAATTAGAAGGAGAATTATAAAATGGCTTACAATATTGAGATCATATCCATAGAGAGAAAGGAGGAGCTGACAGAGCAATATGCCAGTCAGGTGCTCTACGAGGTCAAATCGGAGATCTATGGCTGCTGCATCAAACTGCTTTCCGGCAGCCGCCAGGTCAAGGAGTCCTGGGAGGAGAGCTTTTATTCCGCCTCCCAGAGCATACGCTCCCACGGCCGGATCTATGCTTTAGAGGATAAAGCCGTCGAGGAGAACCGGGTATATTACGATCCCCTCTCCAGGAGCTGCTTTATCTTCAACATGGACTACTACGGCTGGATCAAGTCCCTGGCCCTCTCCATGGCCGGCGATATCCTGGAGGATAATCACTCCATCTACTCCGTGCACGGGGCTTGCCTCGATCTAAGAGGAAGAGGCGTCTGCATTCTGGGGGGATCGGGTGCGGGCAAGACCACTCATACCTACGGGCTGCTGCGCCGGCCCGAGACCAGGGCCGTCTCAGACGATTGGTTTTTTGCCAGGATATTCGGGGAGGATATACTGGCCTTTGGATCGGAGAAGAACTTCTATATCCGGGCCGACCTGGCCGATATCTGGAAGGAGTATTCAGAGATGGTGGAAGGGGCTGCATTCGACCAGAAGGGGCGGGCGGTGGTAGACCTGCGCTGGGTGGTGGGCAAGGGGCGAATCCTGCCCCTGACCACTCTTCAGACGGTGATAATCCTCAAGCGCGATCCGTCTCAAAGCGAGACGGTGCGGGAGATGGAGCCGAGCCAGGCTCTGGGTATTCTGGAGGAAAACGACTATTTCAATCCACATCTCTTAGTTAAAAACGACTTCAAGCGGCGGCTTCGGAGCCGCTTCTTCCGGCAATTGCTGGCCAGTTCCAGGGTCTATGAGGTCAATACCAGGGGGACGCCGGAGGAGAGCCAGAGGGCCATTGGAGAGCTGTTAGGATAGATAACGGCTTGGCTATCAAGTCTATGGATCTCGACGTCAATAAGGTAGTTTTAGAACTTTCAAAGGATGGTGAAAAAATAAAGGCCGGATTTCTCCGGCCTCATGTGCTTCGTCCCGCTTTTATTCCGCTTTCGCCCCGGCAAATCTCTTGTAGATCTCCTCCTCCGAGGCGGTGGGCCTGACCTTCTTCAGGGCCTCCTCGAAGTGCTTGGCCTCCAGCTTATAATCGCAGACATGGGCCTCTTCCTTGGCCTTGCCGCCTAAGACGCACTCCCGGATGGCCAGCATCACTGCCTCGCCAACCAGCGCGGCCAGATCCGCGCCTGAGAACTTGTCCGTCCGCTGGGCCAGATCCTCGATCTTGACATCATCCGCCAGGGGCTTCTTGGCGGTGTGGATCTTGAGTATATCCTGCCGGGCCAGCTCATCGGGCAGACCGATCTCAATCAGCCTGTCGAATCTTCCCGGCCTTAGCAACGCCGGATCGATGATGTCCGGCCGGTTTGTGGCTGCTATGACTATGACGCTGTTCAGGGATTCCAGGCCATCGAGCTCAGTGAGGATCTGGGATATGACCCGCTCAGTTACGTGGGAGTCTGATGTCGAGCCGCCCCGGGCGGGAACGATGGAGTCGATCTCATCCAGGAATATCACCGAGGGCGCTGCCTGGCGGGCTTTGCGGAATGTTTCCCGGACCGCCTTCTCCGACTCGCCCACCCACTTGCTCAGGAACTCCGGGCCTTTGATGGAGATGAAGTTGGCCTGGCTCTCCGTGGCCACGGCCTTGGCCAGCATGGTCTTGCCCGTGCCCGGCGGGCCGTAGAGCAGTATCCCCTTGGGGGCCTTGGCATCCATATGGGTGAATAGCTTGGCGTAGGTCAGGGGCCACTCCACACTCTCAACCAGCTGCTGCTTGACATCGGCTAGGCCTCCGATCTCATCCCACTTCACATTGGGCGACTCCACCATCACCTCGCGCATGGCGGAGGGCTCCATCTCCCGCAGGGCATCCAGGAAGTCGTCGTTGTTGACCTCGATCTTGTTCAGGATCTCCGCCGGTATGGCTTCCACCTCCAGGTCCAGCTCGGGAAGGATGCGGCGCAGAGCCCTCATTCCCGCCTCGCGGGCCAGAGCCGCCAGATCAGCGCCCACGAAGCCGTGGGTGACATCGGCCAGCTTCTCCTGGTCTACGTCTTTAGAGAGCGGCATGCCCCGGGTGTGGATCTGCAGGACCTCCAGACGGGACTGGCGGTTGGGCACACCAATCTCAATCTCCCTGTCGAACCGTCCCGGCCGGCGCAGAGCCGGATCTAGGGAATCGGGCCGGTTGGTGGCTCCTATCACCACCACCTTGCCCCGCGATTCCATGCCGTCCATGAGGGCCAGCATCTGGGCTACCACCCGCCGCTCCACCTCGCCGGTCACCTCTTCTCTCTTGGGAGCAATGGAGTCGATCTCGTCTATGAGTATGATGGAGGGAGCCTGCTCCTCGGCGGTCTTGAAGAGGCTTCTCAGCTTCTCCTCCGACTCGCCGTAATACTTGGACATGATCTCCGGGCCGGAGAGGGTCTCGAAGTGAGCATTGGTCTCCGAGGCCAGAGCCTTGGCCAGGAGGGTCTTGCCAGTGCCCGGCGGCCCGTAGAGCAACACGCCTTTTGGTGCCTCTACCCCCAGCCTCTCGAAGAGCTCGGGGTGCTTCATGGGCAGCTCAATCATCTCCCGCACCTTCTTGATCTCCGCGGATAGGCCACCGATATCTTCGTAGGTGACGCGGGGCCCGGCTTTCTCTTCCTTAGCCGGCTTATCCGACATCTCAATTCTGGTCTTGTCACCGATCACTGCCGCCTCACGAGAAGGCGAGACCCTCGTCGCCATCAGCTCTATCTTTCTGCCCATGACCGAGATCTCAATGATGTCTCCCTTGGTGATGACCCGGCCTTCCATATACCTCTGCAGGTATGCCTCCGCCCCGGTTATGCGCAGGGGGACGGTGGGGGCAAAGACCACCGACTCTGCCGGAGCAGCCTGGATCAGCTTGACCGGCACCTTATCGTCTATGCTCACACCGGCATTGCGGCGGGTGTTGCCGTCCAGGCGGACCACACCGGTTTTAGTGTCTTCGGGATAGCCGGGCCAGAGCAATGCGGCTGTCTTTTTCTTGCCTTGTATGCTGACTGCATCTCCCGCCTGCCAGCCCATCTCGCTGAAAACGGCAGGATCTATGCGGGCTATGCCCCGTCCCACATCGGTGGGGCGGGCCTCAATGACTTTAAGCGTGATATCTGCTGGCATTAAACTCCTCCAATATCTTAATTATGTGAATCGAGATCAGTCTGCTATTCTGCACATCTCCACGAGCTTCGTCTCTTTGCCGGCAAGACTACTGCATGACTTTCAGATGCTTCCGGCTGCCGATCTGATGTTCCTCTACCAACATCTCATAAACTTCATGATACTAACTTATAGTTAGTTAAATATCGTATATAAATCTTTCCCATGATATCCATGAAATCCATACTGCATCACTTACGATCGAAGTTCAGAAATAGACTTTACCATGCCATACAGTGTCTCATTAACCGGAGCCGCAATTCCATGCTCCTCGGCCCGCCTGAAGATGTAGCCATTTATGGCCTCAATTTCCGTCTTCCTCCCCCGCAGCACATCCTGAAGCATGCTCGATGTATTCGCAGCTGTCTTCTCCGCCACGGACAAGACAAGCTCCAGCGCCTCCTTCTCCGGGATCGCCAGCCCTTCTGCCTCAGCTATCGCCACCGCCTCTGCAACCACAGCCTGCACTGTGCTCTTCAAGGCGGGGGAGAGGACGACGCCGTTCTGCCGGCGGGTGAGTGCAGTGATGGGATTGATGGTC
>CALMJN010000230.1 GCA_937864385.1 uncultured Methanosarcinales archaeon
TGGGCTGCATGTTCGCCTGCAGCCGCATCCGAAGCGGCACCGTCTCCCTGGACAGCAGCGCCATCAAGGTCCAGACCCAGGGTGGCATTGAGGGAGACTATCGGATTGTGGTCTGCCGGGCCTGCAGCGATCCGCCCTGCGCCCGGGCCTGTCCCACCGGTGCCCTGGAGAAGAAGGCGGGTGGAATGGTGGTATTTCACAAAGATCTCTGTACCGGCTGCGGCAGCTGCGAGAAGGCCTGTCTGGTAGGAGCCATTGCCTTGGGCAAGGAGAAGATGCCCATAAAGTGCATCCATTGCGGCTCTTGCGTCGAGTTCTGTCCCCATGGAGTCCTGGAGATAGAGGAGATTGCTCTGGAGGGAGAATGAAATGCTGCGAAAGGTTCTCTACATAGATCTAACCCGCCAGGAGTCCTGGGTCGAGGAGAGACAGAAGCTCTTCGAGAGCTGGATGGGGGGGACTGGGGTTGGAATCAGGCTGCTCCAGGAGGAGTGCCCGCCCGGTACGGATCCGCTCTCGCCTGAATCCCCGATCATCCTGTCCATTGGCCCCTTGAACGGCGTCTTTCCCGTGGCCACCAAGACCGCGGCCACATTCAAGTCCCCCCTGACGGGAAACCTGGGCGAGTCCTACGCCGGGGGAAGGCTCTCGCTGGCTCTCCGCTTCGCCGGACATGAAGCAGTGGTTATAAAAGGGCGAGCCGAGCGGCCTTCTTACATCTCCATAAACGACCAGGAGGTCAGGACCAAGGATGCCACATCCATCTGGGGAGTGGATGCCCAGACCACAGGCATAATTCTGCGCGATCGCGAGCCCGGTGTGGGCCGGAGAAGCATCATCCGCATCGGTCCGGCGGGCGAAGCTGGTGTACGGTTCGCCTGTGTCATGGTGGACACCTACCGTCACTTCGGGCGGCTGGGGCTGGGAGCTGTCTTCGGCTCCAAGAATCTCAAGGCCCTGGCGGTATCGGGAACGGAGCATGTGGATGTCCCCGATATCAAGCGCTACAAAGCTGTCTACAATCGGCTCTATAGGGCGGCGGTCCATACCGAGGTGATGGAGAAGTATCATGACATAGGCACCTCGGTGAACATCAGCGTCCTAAACTGGCTGCGGGGCCTGCCCACCAAGAACTTCCTGCTCTCCAGCTTTCCCGAGGCAGAAAAGATCGGCGGGGAGGTCTTCGCAGAAAAGCATCTCATCCGCCGGTTCTCCTGTGCCGGCTGCCCCATAGGCTGCGTGCACATTGCCGCTCTCAAGACCGCCTTCTCCGAGCACCATGAGTTCGAGGTGAGACGGGTCTCCTATGACTATGAGCCCATCTACTCCCTGGGATCCAACCTGGGGGTGAAGACGGCGGAGGGAATTTTGCAGCTTATCGACGCCTGCGAGAGGCTGGGGCTGGATGTCATGTCCGCCGGGGTGGTCCTCTCCTGGGCCACGGAAGCACTGGAGAAGGGGCTGATCACCGAGAAGGAGACCATGGGCGTGCCTCTGCAATGGAACGAAGTGGAGGGCTATGCCAAAGCCCTAAATCTCATGGTCCGAGCCCCCAATGAGTTCTATGCCTCCCTGGGCAGGGGGGCGGAATATGCGGCAAAGAAACACGGTGGCCTGGAATATGCCATGACCCTGGGGGGAAACGAGGTCTCGGGCTACCATACCGGCCCCGCCTCCATAGTGGGCCAGCTGGTTGGGTCTCGCCACTCCCATCTGGACAACGCCGGATATGGCATAGACCAGAAAGCGCTCAAGAAGCCCATGGACCTGGAGACTATGGTCGAAGAGATCATCAAGGAGGACAACTCCCGGGGCGTCTTCAACTCCCTGGTGGCTTGCCTCTTTGCCCGCGGCGTTTACAGTGAGGAGAATATCATCGACTCTCTGGGGGCGGTGGGGATAATCAAGAGCAAAGACGACCTGGAGAGCTTGGGAGAAAGGATCTTCCAGGAGAAATACAAGTTCAAGGTCCAGGAGGGCTTCGACCTCTCCGCCGCCCGGGTGCCCCGCCGGTTTTTTGAGACGGTCTCCGCCTCAGGCATGGTCACGGCAGAAATGGTGCAGGAGATGCTCGGAATCTACAGGAAGAAAAGAGGATGGAGCTAGCGCCCCATATCATCATCCGCCGATTCCTTTATCTTTTTCCTCTTCTGGGACGGTCTGAGCGACTTTTTGGCTGAGGCTGCCCCTCTTTCGCCCACCCCACTTTCATCCGCCAAAAGACTCTCCTTCTCTCTCTTCCTCCCCTTTATCATCCCCTTGCTCTCCATTCTCTCCTTGACCATCCTTTTGACCTCGTCTGCTCCCACAGAGAAGACCTCGCCGATCAGCTCCATGGCTGCATCCAGCTCTCTGCCCAGCATGGGATCGGCGCCGCTGCTCCGGCCGGCAAGAAGGCAGAGCCGTTCCAGGGGCCTGTCCACCAGCTCTGAGGAGTACCTCTGCGGCTTCTCCTGGAAGATTCGCAGCATGGAAAAGATGTAAGGATAGACTGCCGTCTCGGGATTGATGCGGTAGAAGGTGTTGGTTTTCTTCTTGGCCTCGGCCCGGGGAGAGGGCAAGATGCGCCTCTCCACGAAGACTATCTCCAGCCTCTCCAGCTTGTCCAGCTTGTTGATGAGAGTGGTCTGGTTCCAGAAGGGACCTCCCCCCGTGGGCCCCATCTCCCGCCAGATCTGATTGAGCTGGACATAGCCTCCTTTGCGCCGCAGGTAGATCAGTAGAGAGGCCAGAGGGGCCTGATCCCGCTGCAGGGCAGTGTAGCGGGCGAACTCATCCAACATAGATGCTACCTCTAATGTGCAACTCTAAAGCATTTGTGGTTTCTTTACAAAGCCTTTTAAGCCTTAGCTGCCCTCAACCGCAGGGATATATGATGCAAGCCATAATTCTCGCCGCCGGGGAGGGCAGCCGCATGAGGCCTCTGACCGCCCGCCGGCCCAAGGTGATGCTGCCCGTGGCCGGCAGGCCTTTTTTAGAGCATATCATCCTCCGAGCCCGCACGGCGGGAGCGGATAGAATTGTTCTGGTGGTGGGATACTGCGGCGAGGCGGTGCGCTCCTACTTCGGTGACGGCAGCCGGCTGGCTCTGCAGATAGAATATGCCGTTCAGGACAGGCAGCTTGGCACGGGCCACGCCCTCCTGGCTGCTGAGGATCTGGCGGAGAGCTCTTTCCTGGTATTAAACGGCGACGTGCTTCCTGATGAGCCGTCCCTGCTTGCTCTGGCCAGCCGCGGGCCAGCCGTCTCGGCTATCAAGGTAGTGGACCCCAGCCGCTATGGCGTCTTTGTCAAGGATGGGGGCCGGATGATGTCAGTGGTGGAGAAGAGCGACAGCCCTCCCTCCAATCTGGCCAATGCCGGCATCTATCATTTTTCTGCCAGCATATTCGATGCCCTGCGGGCTATACCGCTATCGGAGCGGGGCGAATATGAGCTGACCGATGCCCTCAACCTGCTCGCAGCCAGAGAGAGCATAGCAATAGTGGAGCTATCCCGCTGGATGGAGATAGGCCGGCCCTGGGATATCCTGGCCGCCAATGAGACCCTGCTCAAAGATCAGGTCGGCCAAATCGTGGGAGTGGTTGAGAGGGGAGCCACACTCAAGGGAGATGTTTCCCTTGGTCGAGGCAGCATCATCCGCTCCGGAGCCTATATAGAGGGACCTGTCCTGATCGGAGAGTACTGCGACATCGGCCCCAACTGCTTTATCCGGCCCACCACCTGCATCGGCGACCGGGTGAGGATTGGAAATGCAGTTGAAGTCAAGAACAGTGCCATCATGAACGACAGCAAGATCGGCCACCTCTCCTATGTGGGCGACAGCGTCATCGGAGAAGGCTGCAATTTCGGGGCGGGAACCATCTGCTCCAATCTGCGCCACGATGGCAAGAGCATCAAATCCTATGTCAAGGGAGAGAGGGTAGACAGCGGCAGGCGCAAGATGGGAGTGATAATGGGGGACGACGCCATGACCGGAATCAATACCAGCATCTATCCCGGTACGGTCATAGAGCCCGGCTTCCGGGGCTTGCCGGCAGCAGTTCTTAAAAGGCTGGTCTGCGCCAGCCAGCCGGCAGAAAAATAAAAAGCCTTTTCAAGACAGAGATAGATTGGCCCAGAGAAAGATGAGATCAAATGAGTGGTTCAAGGTTGGCAGGAGATCCTGATGAGAGATTTTATTCCCATAGCCAGGCCCATCATCGGCCAGGAAGAGATAAAAGCGGTAGAAGAGGTGCTGAAATCGGGAATGCTGGCCCAGGGAGAAGCGGTCAAGAGCTTTGAAGATGAGTTTGCCGCATATCTGGGAGTGAAGAATGCCATAGCGGTGAACAACGGCACTGTTGCCCTGGACCTGGCCATAAAAGCCCTGGACCTCGAGCCGGGATCGGAGATCATAACCCCCGCTTTCACCTTCATCGCCACAGCCAACTGCGCTCTATATCAGGGCCTGCGACCTGTCTTTGCCGATGTGGATGAGAAAACATTCAATATCGATCCAGACGACATGCAGGAGAGGATCACCCCCCGGACCAAAGCGGTGATAGGAGTCCACCTCTACGGCCAGCCCTTCCAGATTTCCGCAGTTCAGGAGATCTGCCAGGACAGGAGCATTGCTCTGGTGGAGGACTGCGCCCAGGCCCATGGAGCGGAATGGAAGGGAAAGAAGGTGGGCTCATTCGGAACGGGCTGCTTCTCCTTCTATCCCACCAAGAATATGACCACCGGAGAGGGGGGCATGATCACCACTGATGATGATGCTCTGGCGGCTCGTCTGCGACTCCTGAGAAGCCACGGGGATTCCGGCAAGTACAACCACATCACTCTCGGCTACAACTACAGGATGATGAACCTGCAGGGCGCTCTGGGACTGGTCCAGCTCAGGCGGCTGGAGGAGTTTACAGCCAGAAGAATCGCCAATGCTGGATATTTAAATGATCAAATCAAGGCCACGGGCATAAGTACGCCTTTCCAGATGGACGGCGTCCGGCATGTCTATCATCAATATGTGGTGCGGGTAGAGGATGAGCTGCATGCTTCCCGAGAGAGGCTGATGGAGTACCTGCAGGCCAAGGGCGTGGGCAGCGCGGTTCACTATCCCAAAGCAGTCTATCAGCAGCCCTTCTATAAGGATCTGGGATACACCGATGTCTCCTGTCCCGTGGCCGAGGATGTCTCCCGGCGGGTGATGAGCCTGCCAGTGCATCCCGCTCTATCAGCCGAGGAGCTGCAATATATATCGGAAACCATGAATTCCTTTGAGGCCTGAATATGGACGTGGGAGTTTTAGGCGTCGGTGCCATGGGGCGGAACCATGTGCGGGTTTACTCCGAGCTGAAGGGAGTAGATACGGTTTATGTCTATGATCCCCTGCCGGAAAATGCGGAAAAAGCGGGGGAGTATGCCAGCATATGCGCCTCCCTGGAAGAGCTGCTGGAGAGGGTGGAAGCAGTCAGCATCTGCGTTCCCACCCGATATCACTTTGAGACGGCGAAAAAGGTGATCCAGGCGGGCATAAATTGCCTTATCGAAAAGCCCATCACCCTGACTGCGGAAGAGGGCTCGAAGCTTCTCCAGATCATAGAGAACTCAGGACTGGTGGTTGGTGTGGGCCATATTGAGAGGTTCAATCCCATCGTCTCCGAGATGGCCAAGATCGCCAAGAGACCGGCTTATGTCTCCATCAAGAGGCACAATCCCACCTCCAGCCGAATCACCGATGCCTCGGTGGTGGAGGACCTCATGATCCACGATATCGATGTGGCCTTCAATGTGCTATTCAAGGGAGAGGAAGACTTTCATATTCACAGCGCCGGAAGCGCCAACTTCTGCGAGGCTCTGGCCGTATTCCCCCATTCGGTCCTGGCCATATCCGCTAGCCGTCTCTCCTCCAAGAAGTTCCGCACCTTTTATGTGGAGTCGGAGGACTTCACTGCGGAAGGCGACTTCATGACCCAGGAGGTTTACATTTACCGCAAGCCTGGGAAATACGGCGTGGAGAACGAGAGGTATCTGCAGGAGAATATCATCGAGAAGGTCCTGGTCAATAAGGTCGAGCCCCTAAAGGTGGAGTTGAAGGCATTCCTGGACTGCATTAAAGCCAGAAAGAGCTTCCCAGTGACACCGCAGGAGGCGCTCAAAAACCTGCAGATCTGCGAGAGGATCAAAAGGGACCTGCATATCGGTGCTCCTTAGGAGAGGGTTGGGGAGGAATGTGAGTGCAAGCCAGGGCTACTATGCCCATCCCACCGCCATCGTGGAGAGCCAGGACATAGGCAAGGGCACAAAGATCTGGCATTTTGCTCACGTGCGACATGGCTCGAGGATAGGCAAGAACTGCAACATAGGAAAGAGCGTTTACATTGACATTGACGCTGAGATCGGCAGCAATGTGAAGATCCAGAACTTCGTCTCCGTTTATAAGGGCGTGATCATCGAGGACGATGTATTCGTAGGCCCCTGTGCGACCTTCACCAATGATCTGTATCCGCGTGCGTTTATCTGGGATGAGGAGCACGTTTCCGCCACGCGCATCTGCCGGGGCGCGAGCATCGGTGCCAATGCCACACTGGTCTGCGGGATCACCGTGGGCCAGTATGCCATGATT
>CALMJN010000231.1 GCA_937864385.1 uncultured Methanosarcinales archaeon
CCGCCGCCCTTGTTATCTTGAATGTAATCGCCGATCCTTCTTACAGCCTCTATCAATGGACATCACCTTTGGACACAGATATTCCTGTACGTGCAGTCCACGCACCTGGCTTTTCGCTTCGTCCCCTCGGGAAAGTATCCCCTCTGAATTATCATCAGTATCTCGCGCACAATCTCCTTTGCCGTCTCATAATCTTTTTGCTTGAAGTCTATCTCCGCCACATAATTATTGCTTCTGGTGTAGCACACGAAGCCTTTCTTCACCTCTACCCCGAAGTGCTCCATGATCAGCAGCCCGTAAAGAGCTGCCTGATACTTGTGCGTCCTGTAAATGGTTTTCTTGAATTCTGCAAATTTGTAATCCAGCGGCGCAGCCGTTCCATCTTCCAGAAAGAGAACCTCATCCACCTCTCCCTTGAAATGATGCTTGTGTGATGTCAGGTAAACCGATATCTCTTTTCTCGTGCAATTCAACTTCTTTCGCACATAATCCCGGTTGATCTTCTCGCGAAACTCGTGAAGCTCCCTGCCTTTCAAGACCTTGTACCTTTTCTCCTGGTGCTCAGGTATCATTAGGCATCTCTCGAAGAATATGAACCTCGGGCAGAACAGGTACTCCAGCGCATCCGATACCGTTATGAATAGCTCCGGCTCCGGCATCCTGGCTTCCGTAGCTCCCGTCCCTGTCTTGGCTGCGATCTCCATTTTCTCCTCAGAACACCTTGGTTATGGTCATCCCTGCCACCATCTCCCTGTCGAAGCCCGCTCCGATCAGCCGGATCTTCTCAAAGCAGTCCTCGCACATGGGAAAGACATAGACCGAATCCGACTCATCTATGGCCGCCTCGCACTCCAGGGCCAGAGAGTCGGATTCGTTGCGGTTCAGGTCGCCCAGGAATGCGCTCTTCTGCACCCGGAACAGGCCGTAGTTCTTGCACAGCTTCGCCACAAAGCTACGAATCCGGTTGTCCGATATATCATAGATAACCCAGACCAGCATCTATGAGCCTCCATCTTCCCGCAGCTCTTCACTGCACCGCCCGGCTTCCTCTCCGCATCTTTCGCTTTTCTCTCCTTCTTCCTCCTCCAGATCCAGGATGTTCTGATCGTAATCCTCCGGCAGCTCCTCACCCGGACGGATGAGAGAGTTGGCGATCCTGTGGCACTCCATCTGAATGGTATTGCGGACCTTGACCTTGCGCCCCCGGTAGAGGATGCTCTCATCCAGCCTTTTGTTCAGCGCCTCAATCAGCACCGCCTTTCCCTCCTTGGAGAGGCCCATGCCCTGCTCCAGAGGCTCAAAGTGCTCATCCATAACCCTCCTCCGGCTGAAGAGAAAGACCACCGTCTCATCCACATAGATGCGGAAGATCTCTATGATATCGAAGACCAGCGACATCTTGTTGTAGGAATCGGTATGCAAAAATCCCACATAAGGGTCCAGGCCCGCTATGATGCATCCCTTCTCCACCAGGGAGTAGAGGACTCCATAGCCGTAATTGAGCAGGGCATTGAACTCATCCCTGGCCGGATTTCTGCTCCGCCCCGGAAATCGGTATCTCTCAGGCATGATGGAGGAGATGGCCTCAAAATAGGCCCGCGCCGCCTTTCCTTCCAGGCCCAGCATATCCTGCCGGCGGGCTTCAATGCTCCCCCGCAGCCGACTCATCTGATCCCTGCACCGCTCTATCTCCTCGATGAAAACATCCAGGTCCGGCCTCTTCTCCTCCCTTGTCTTTCTCAGCCTGCTCAAGAGATCGATCTGGTTTTCCATCTTTCGCACTCCCCACTGCTTAGCCAGACTGAGGCCTTCAGCACTGTCGTATATCTCCAGCTGCCTCCTCCTGATGAGGGTGGTGCTGCCCAGCTTGGGGTGCCAGACCCGCCCGTAAGGATCTCCAAAAGAGTCCAGGAAGACAATGTCGATATTATTGTCTAGAGCCAGCTTGATGGCATCGGTTGTGATGTAGGCGGAGGTTGCGATCAGAATGCTGCTCACCTTTCCCGCTGCCACTTCCAGGCTCTTCTCATCTTTCTTCACCAGAAAACAGTTCCCGCTTTTGCGAAGATAAGACCCGTAGCTGTTGATCACAAGCTGCAATGCATTACCTCAAATAGTTATTCTTAAGTCCTTCTTATTTTTGTTTTAAACTTCATCGCACTTAAGCTGAATGGATGCACAGTGAAAGTATTGCTGATCCTAACGAGCTTAATGATACAGAAAGGCTTTCCAATATTGATCATGGCTTCTATTCTTCTATGGCTGCCACTCCATCCCCCACCCCTCTTTCTAACCTGACCAGAGATTTGCAGAAGAGCGGCCTCGCCGCATCCTCAGATAAAAGACCGAATCATCCCTTCTTCCTCCACCCAGCATATCTATCTACTTCAATCGAATACAAAATGCTATGACAACTTCCGTTTACAGCATTCGTTTAGAAAATGAGATCCGCCATATGATTGAGGAGATGGACGACATCAACTGGCAGGCGGAGATAAAGCAGATCGTAGAGAAGACGATCAAGGAACGCAAAAAGCAGAGGATCCTGGCCCGGGAAGAAGAGAGATGGAAGGATCAAATTCCCAATGAGAAGGGGGCAGCAGAGATGATAAGGGAGGACAGGTATGCCCCCTAGAGCCGTCCTGGACTCAAGCGTTCTCGCCGCCATGTTCTTCAGAGAAGAGGCTTCTCCCAGAGCCCTGAAATGCGCCTCTGAATGCGATCCGGTCACATTGGACCTGGCCATGGCCGAGGTGGGCAATGTGGCCTGGAAGCAGGTCATCTTTTTCGGAGAGAGCAGAGATAGGGCATCGGACACATTGCAGGACTGCCAGGATTTTATCGAGACTGCATGCACCGTCATAAAAGCCTCCGACCTTTCAATGAAAGCCTTCCAGATTGCGGTGGAAGATAAGGTTTCTTACTATGATTCCCTCTTCCTGGCCGCGGCAGAGAGGGAAGGAATTCCTCTGATGACATTGGATCAAAAGCTGCACGAGAAGGCAAAAGCGAAAAGGGATATTCGCCTGGTCTGAATAACAGATGAGCCTCCGGTTTGCCAGAAGCCTGCTTTAGGGAAGCTGCAGAGATCCTGCCCCAGTTTCAACCGAGACCGATCGGCTATGGCTGAGTTCT
>CALMJN010000232.1 GCA_937864385.1 uncultured Methanosarcinales archaeon
ATGCCGTCTCCGTTCCAATCCCCTGCTATAGGTATGTCGCCGCCGGTTCCAAGCCAAAACGACAGATCACCTGATTCAGGATCCCAGATTCTGTTGCCGTTATAGTCCAAGTACCATGGACCATTTCGGAAAACGCCTATTTTATCGGGAGAGGCATTTCCAGCCACAATCTCTATCTCCGTTTCATCGGACCATAGATAAGAGCTCAGATTATTGCTATCCGTTGCATTCGCCTTGATGCTGTTTGTTCCCGCGCTGTTCCAGGTATGAGAAGCGCTTGCTGTCGTATTAGAGGGAACATATCCCGTCGTGGTGTATGTGCCGTCGCCCCAGTCGAACGAAAATCTTACATTATTTCCGTCTCTGGGATCAACGGCAGAGGTGGAGAATGTATAAGATGTTCCCGTATATCCCGTGCCCGGACCGGTGGGGGTCGCCGGCGTATTGGGGCGCAGATTTATCCCCGGATCTATGGTATTCTGCCACAGGCAATGGGCTGCATCATCGCTATATCCATAGCCTCGCCACTGGTTCCAGAAATCGGCAAATATGTTCTGGTTGGCGTTGACGAATACATTGGCTATCTCGTCGTATCCCCAGCTATAGGCGCTCAGATCGATGCCGTCCGGATTCGAGTCAAATATATCCCAGAGAGCACCGGCAACCCTTCCCTCGCATGTGGGTCCATCGCAATATCCCGGAGTATCCCAATCGCTCGGCTCGAAGTCAAAGGAGAAATCTGGATCTTTGTAGACTGTATCGTTGTTCACCGCAATACAGAAGAAATCCGCCCAGCCTTCCGTCCAGCCGCATCCATTGTCATAGCAATTCTCTACCCAATGGGTCGGGCAGTCAAACGGCGGGAAGTAATTGCCATACTCTCTATACATGTAATTGTGGCCGTACTCGTGTATCACCACGTGAGACGCATACTCTTTGCCGGCGGCAATGCGAATCTGTCCTCCGTGAGTATAATAAGTTCCAACATTAATGGTTGGCGACCAGGCAATTGTGGCCTGATAGCCGTCAAGTCCGTAATCATAGAGGAAATCGTCCGCCCGCCATAGGTCCTGATGCAGCCAGCATGCCCTGTACCTGGGGTAGATCGGATTGGGCCAGGCGCGACCCATGTTGAATGTCCCATCGCTTGATGTAAAGGGACCTGCATGCCAATAGTACACGCCATTAAGCCCGGTTAAGCTGGTATTGCTGGGATCTACTACCCTCAGCTCGTAGCCAGGGCCGTAAGATGTATATGTCCATAAAAAAATATAAAAAGCACTCCCATCGTTGCTTATGTTTATGGAAAAAGCGCCATTTGAGTTGGTAAAGCCGATGCCCAGCACTTGAGAGAGATTGCTTGCCTTTACAACTTCCACCAGCATTCTCTTGCACGGAAGCAGTTCGTCTCCATCGTCAGTCCTGAAGACGCTGTCCGAGCCGTTATATAGCCATGTGCCTTTGACTAATAGAGCGCCTGGACTTGCCGGAGCGGTGGCATTTTCCAGGCTCTCGCCGAATTTCATCGTCATCTTTTCTGCAGATTGTTCAGCTATTGCGGAACTGCTATCATAGAGGTCAGGGTCCTGCCCTCTCGATGCCACCGGCAGTTCATCGGGTCT
>CALMJN010000233.1 GCA_937864385.1 uncultured Methanosarcinales archaeon
CGTATCCAAAAGCAGCATCACCGCGCTGCTTTTCTCCCTCTCCGCCGCCTGTAGAGCTGAGGCCACGATATCGTCGCTAGCCGGAGTGATGGGGCCTTTCAGTTCTACGGCCAGCACATCTCCAGACCGGGCTGCAAAAGCAGACGGACCGGTGCAATAGCATATAAAAAAAAATAGAAGACAGAGGTATATTCCGCCCCTGACTTTGGACGGCTGCAACCTGCATTCCCACATCCGCAGGCTCACCTCCGCATCATTGCCCCTTGGCTCGCCGCTTCCCTCAGAGCATCCTTCCTGGCCTCTTCCTTTCTCTCCCCCTCTCTCTCGGTCAGCTCCCGGTTGAGAGCAGCAGTCAGCCCGGCCATGGAGCCCGTCCCCGCGTCTCCGCTGGGCGTCACCACAATCAGAGTCTTCTCCCTGGCGATATCAACCAGGGTCTGCAGCTCCCGCAGCTTGAGGGCGGCGGGAACCTCCTCATAGAGCCTTGCCGCATCGGTCATGGTCTTGGAGGCCTGGAACTCGCCGTCGGCCAGAATAATGCGCGACCTCTTTTCTCTCTCCGACTCCGCCTGCTTGGCTATGGCCCGCCTCATGGACTCGGGGAGAGACACATCCCGCAATGTCACAGCTGCAACCTTGATCCCCCAGGGATCGGTGTGCCGGTCCAGTATCTCCTGCAGCTTCTTGTTCAGCTCATCCCGCTTGGAGAGAAGATCATCGAGCTCAATCTGCCCCAGCACATCCCTCAATGTGGTCTGGGCCAGAAGGGACGTCGCCAGCTTGTAGTTTTCCACCTGAATCACAGCCTTTTCAGGTTCAGTCACCCGGTAGTAAATGACCGCATCCACCTCGACGCTGACATTGTCCTTGGTGATGACCACCTGCTTGGCCACATCAATGGTGAAGACCCTCAGGTCCAGCAATATAACCCGGTCGATGATGGGGATGATGAAGAATATGCCCGGTCCCTTCACCCCGGAAAAGCGGCCCAGACGGAATATGACCACCCTCTCGTACTCCCGGACGATCTTAATGGCCTGGTAGAGGATTAAAAATGCCACCAGGACAGCGATAATAGAAGATGAAGCAATTTCAGCCAAATAAACACCAAGAGGTGATTGGCATCCTTAGCTTAAATAGATGCCCGAGGGACAAAATAGAACTGATGTCAGCCCGGAAAGATTATAGGGGGTCGCAGCCCCTCATCTATTTCTTGAACTCGGTGTAGCCGCACTTGCCGCAGCTCTGCCTGTCGGCATGGGCCGCCAAAAAGACGCCGTTGCCACACCTGGGACAGACCGACTTCTTGGACTTGATGGCGTCCCCTGACAGCTCATAATATCTGGAGACTCCCTTGGCCCCTCCCTCCTTCTTTCCACCCTTCTTGGCTGCCATCTAGCTTGCCTCCGGGGCGGCCTCTTCGGGCTTGGCAAAGGTGTTTCTCTCTATGATATGGGCCCGCTCTATCTGCTTGGCCCTCTCTTCCGTCTCATAGATCTTGGCGTATCCAATTGTCTCGCGCTTTCCGAATTCGGTCTTCAGACTATCCACAAAGACCAGCCCGACCTTGGAGTTCTGGGTTGCAGCCAGCCTCTCCACTATGCTCTTTCTAGAGGGGGTTGCCTCATCATGAATGACCTTGAAATCAATCTCACGTCTATTGAGGACGGGATTGTTCTTCTTGCGGCGGCTGAGGATCTGGATCACGCGCTCGATCTCGCGCTCGCGGCCGATGGTCGGATCGAGGCCGCCCTGCCGGGCCATCTCGGTCATGTTGCGGCCGAACTGCTCGAG
>CALMJN010000234.1 GCA_937864385.1 uncultured Methanosarcinales archaeon
CTAAAAAAGCATGCATAAAAACAAATTTTGGGCGGTTCCTTGCCTGCCTCATTCTTTAGCACAAGCACGATGCAATTTCATATAAGAGGCAAACCCCATCATCCAGGCAATGGACCGCAACCCTCCGGATGCTTGCAAGGTCACCGCCTAGGTCATGGCCATAAGCTCAATCTTTATCGGGTCTGCATCTTCTGAGCATGCCGTAACTTCCGATTTCTGCCCCTCATCGTCAGACACGTATGATAGGTAGAGCTTGCGTCTCTTTCCCTGGCTCATCTTGACATGCATCGGATCGAGTTCATGGGCTCGCTTCATCACATTTATGACTGTGGTTTTATTCAAACCCATCATATCCACCAACTCATTGGTGGTAAATATTCCCGGTCTCTCCATCATTATATCGATGAGCGATCGAGCATGTTTGTCCAATGCAGTTCTCTCTCCAGAGCTGACTTCCTCCACCGGCGCAGCGCGCCCTTTCCTGGCCCTGAACTGGCTCTTGAGGTCGGATACCTCTTTTGATAGACGATCAACTTGATCGATGAGCCTGCCGATCAGATCTATATCGCTCTGTTTGGAATCCATCTCCTGGGAGATCTTTTCCATGGCTGAAACCAGCAAAATCATGGCTTGTGCTTCTTTTTTCTCCTTTTCAATCTCTTCGACCTTGATTCTGTATATCTCCAATAGCTCTTCGAACATTTCCTGGCTACCTCTGACAAGTTTCATTATGACATATTCCAAATCAAATTTAGAAGGTTATCAAATATAAGTTTACGATCTAAGTATTTATACTTTTCCTAAAATTGTCTTGGGGATCGGAGATCGCAACTGCATCCATCCTTGAAAGGAGCTGCCAAAACAACAAAGATCCGGAGAATACTGGTTTTATATTATTGATATATCTAAATATTTTAACTATTCCCCCTCACCAAATGAGGCAATTCCCTTATATCCTTAATTATTTTATCGGCTGACGATAGCAATTCTTTTGCCGGATGGGTGTCCTGTTGGACGGTTAATACCCCCAGGTCTGCAGACTGCAGGGCGTAAATATCGTTAAGGCCGTCGCCTACCATTATGACCCGTCTGTATCTTTTCTGGAGATCCTCAACGATCTCCTTCTTCTTGATGGGGCTGGAGACCGGATATATTTGGCAGAGGCTTATGCCCAGATCCTGGAGGCCAGAGAGGCTTCTCATGCTGTCTCCAGAGGCTACGAAGATATCTGCTCCCATGCAATTCAGATCGCAGATGACCTCTTTCATTCCCGCAAAGGGGACGCCTCCAGTGCTTATGGCATAGATGACCTCATGACACGGGACATCAATGATCATACCTGCGGTATGGTAATTGCCGGGGCACCTGGCCTTCACCCTTTCATGCACATCCATGAGATCACCAATGCGCGCCTGGGTGCAAAGGATGATATCTATGGCATCCTCCCGGGAGATGGGGCTGCTGGAACAGCTTATAGCCAGCATCTCCTCGCGACCGGCAATCACCTTCCCCAGGCTATCATCAGCTCGAAAGCAGGAGATGACCTCGGGGTCCATCTGAGGCACAACCAATGCCCTGCCTTTATTCTTTATTATCAACTGCCAGGTGATCACTCCCTCCAATATGGTGCCCCTCTCGATGTCTTTGGCCACCCGGTACATCTTCAATATGGTTCCTGCTACATCCATGACCACGGCAAGGTCCCGATACATTCGAGATCTGTGATGACCTAAAGTGAGATGAAGCTTTTGCCGCGGGATTAAGATCTACTCACAATAACTTTTTTAGCTAGAAGAGATATATAGAAAACTGCAAAGGGGAAGAAAGACGAAGGGCATTGCAATTGCTTTGTTGCTCCTGACTCTGCTCTGGGCCGGGCTGTCTTCCGGCACGCCGGCCATCACCGAGCCGATGCAGGATGGCGACTTCTGCAACAAGCTAAAGGTTGTGGGGACGGGCACCTTTGAGGTGGGCGTCTCGGTTAAGGATAGAGAGCTTGCCCTAGAATACTTTGACTTCATGTACGGCGAGGGAGATCTGGAGCTTGATACAGGAACGGTGCAGGCTCAGAGGGCTGCTAAGCTTCCCGGCATGGAGAAAGGCTCGTCAGTGCCCTTGAACCTCTACGAGAGCAGCAAGCTCACCTTCTCCGGCAAGACCCCCATGGTGGGCATGAAATATATCCACTCCAAGGCCTTCTGGGGCGGCATAGGTGCGGAGATAGCGGAGACGTTTTCCGTTACGGAGATGGAGAGGGAAGGCAGCAGCTACTTCGCCTCCACTAATCCTGCCTCCTACATGACCGATGCAAAGAAGATTGAAGCGATGCTCCGAGCCAGCCCGGTCCACACCGTGGCCATGCAGACCAGAAATTCGTTTAACGGAACCTGGCAGACCGATGCCAGAATGCATAAGATGTTCAGCAAGGACGTCAAGCTCCATGAGTCTTTCTCCGGCCAGTTCGAGGTGGAAAAGATGATCAAGTTCCATGAAAGCCCCCAGGAAGAGAAGAAGCATTCTGCCTGCAGCGGCATAGATTGCTGAAGCAGGGCACATTTCAGAGATGGCCGCATCTGGCAGGCTCAAGGGGCCGAATCGCTGGTCGGCCTGATCTTTTATGGGAGTCCTTCCGGTCAGGCGTTCTATCTCAGCCTCTATTTGCCTGCTATTCGCATTTCATATGAACCTCATCTCAAAATAAGCCTTTTATAAACCGGGATCAAGGTATGCAGTTGGTGATGAATTGATTACCAATATTGATGATAACGGCAGGATTCAGCTTCCTCTTGCCATTAGATATGGCCTGCACCTTATGCCGGGAGATTTAATCGCCGTGGATCATCTGGGAGACGGAACCATTATCCTCAAGAAGATCATAGAGACGGGCCAGGTTTCCGAGGAGATTGGCGGCGGGGAAAGGCATAGGCAACAGGTTAAGCGTGGCACCCCTTCCCAAGCGGAAGGATACTCCCGGCCTTCCCCAATCCCTGCCTTACCCAGATAAGCCGGGCCAAGGACCTGAATATTCATATGCTTGCAGGTATTATGCTTATCTGGTTGAGCATGACTGAGTGCGGTGGTATGATCGGTTGGGGAATGGATTGATCCTTTATGAGAGTTCGTGATCTGATGAGCTATCCCATTGCCATGGTACGTCCGGAAGACACAGTGCTGACGGCGGTGAAAAGGATGGCGGGAGAGAAGAAGGGATCAGTACTGGTGGCCAGGGATTGTTTGCTCAAGGAGTGTCTGGGCATTGTTACCACCAGCCAGATCTTTCTGCGTGTTTTTGCCGAGGGCCGGGATCCGGCCCAGGTGATTGTCAGTGAGATCATGACACCAGGACCTCTGGTCAGCATCGACCTGGATGCATCCACTGCCGAGGCTGCCGTTCTGATGCGAGAGCATAACATCCGCAGGCTGCCGGTATTGAAGGATGGGGCCCTGGTGGGCATAATCACCAGCAAGGATCTTCTGGCCTGCGTGGTGTGAAATTCCCCTCGGGAGCTTCTGTAGGGCAGCAAGGGCCGATGGAAAATGATGTCTCATATTCCTGGTGTTTAGAGACGGACCTGTTTTTCGCTCAAATGAGATTGGCAAGTATGAAAGCGGCAACGAACATCCCCCAGGTCAGGTACAACTGGCGGATGGCAGACCTTCCCTCTTCTATTGTATTGCTGCGAATAAGCCGGTAGGAGAAACGGGCCATTAAAAGATCGGCTGCCAGAATGAGCGGCAGATAGCTGTATCCCAGCCAGCCCATGAAAAAGGGGAGAAAGGTGAGCAGGATGAAGACCGCCAATATCCCCACCGAGAGCCGCAAGGCATAGACCTTGCCCTTCCTTTTAGCGATGCTGCTTGAGGATCGCAGAATATCGCCCTTGACGTCCATGGCATCCGATGCTATCTCTTCTCCCAGATCAAAGAGGAAGGCGAGAGCAGCGAAGGTCAGAACGATGCCGTTTATAGATCCCACAATCGTCCCGCCGATGATAATAGTCATGCCCACGCAAAAGGCGACACACAGGTTCCCCAAGAGCCCCATCTCCTTGAGCAACACATTGTAGAGAAAGGCGAGAGCCCAGATAGCTGCAGCCAAAGCCAGCACCGGCCATCCGAGCAGTGCTGCCGCGCCCAGGCCAGCGGCGACGAAGAGGAGGGAGAGGGTCCATAGCTCTGTCACCGAGACCCGTCCGGAAGGCAGGGGGCGACCGGGCTGGTTGATCCGGTCCACATCCCGGTCAAAATAGTCGTTGGAGATGTTGGCCGAGCCGGAGATGAAAAGACCGGTGAGAAATCCCAACAGCGCTTCCGGCAGGGGAGGCAGCCTGCCCAGACCCAGAAGCTCGCCGGCTACCACGAATATCCCGGCTCCGAATACCAGATCGGCTCTTATGAGCTCGAGGATGGCACAGGCTTTGGTGAGGATGGATGGGCCCTCCATTTCAAAAACCGCCATTTTCTCTAATTAACCTTCAAAAAAGTCGGGTGAACAGGAAGGCCCGTCCTGCCCAGAAGCATGTTGGTCCGGCGCGGCCTTCCTTACCAATGATACCAGTAGCTCTTGCCCCCATAATATTCTAGCAGCGCGAAGCGAAAGCGCTCCCGACCTCAGATCCGTTCAATTCTCCCATTTATCGTAGACTATTGTCTCCTCCAGCTTCTTTCGTGGTCTCGCAGCAGGAGACTCTGCCGGATAGCCCAGAATCAGCATCGCTACCACCCTGATCTTCTCCGGGATATCCAGTATCTGCTTTACCTTGTCCTCCTGAAATGCTCCTATCCAGCATGAGCCAAGCCCCTCGGCTGTTGCCGCCAGGCTCATATGATCCAATGCAACGGCCAAATCTATTGGATAGCAGAACTGGCCGCAGGGCATGATGTTTTCCGGCTCAGTGGCGCAGCCGACTATCACCGCAGATGCCTTCTCTACGTAAATCTGACCATTGGCAGCCTCCGAGAGCCTCCTGCGCTTATCCTGGTCGCTCACCACTATGAACTTCCTGTCTTGCAGGTTTCTGGCCGAAGGGGCCAGCCTTCCCGCATCCAGAATGCGCCAGAGCTTCTCTTGTTCAATGGGACGATCCTCATATTTTCGGATGCTTCTTCTCGATCTGATGGCCTCGGTTAACTCCATGATTTACACCTATGCTTTTATTGTCTTCCAAGGAGATAAAATTTGATGCTTTATTCTGATGCTATGGCCTGCACAGGATCGAGATCCGATGCCCTGACGGCGGGATAGAGCCCTGCCAGAAAGTTCAGTCCCAAAGCAAAGAGTATGGAATAGCCTATGAGATCAGGCCTAAGGTCGAAGGTGAGGGCCACGCCGCCGAAGCCGGTCGGGCCGAATGTCGCTATCATCCTTCCCACCGCCAAACCCACCAGTGAGCCCAGGATTCCTCCCGGCAGGGCTAGGAGCAAGCTCTCCATGAGGAAGATCTTGAGGATGGACCTTCTCGAAGCGCCCATGGCCATCATTATTCCTATCTCCCTGGTCCTGCGGCTGATGATCATGATGGTGGTGTTGGCTATGACAAAGCCCGATATCAAGAGGATCATGGAGAAGAAGATCAGATTTATCCTGGACTGGGTGGATACGAACCGAGCAATCTCCCGGCTGAACTCCTGCCAGGAGCTGGTCTCCTTGTTCAGGCGGTATTCCAGATACTCTGCCGCCCGGGGTGCCTGCTCAAAATCGGATAGCTTGACCCCTATCTCCGAGACCACATCCCCCTGGTCCACCAGACTCTGAGCCGTCTCCAGCGGCAGGTAGACCAGAATGTAGTCCTTGGCCGTGCCCTTCTCCACCAGGCCTGCCACGCGCAGCCTCAGAAGCCTGTCCTTCTGCACCAGATCGAACCTCTCTCCAGGCCGAATCTCCAGGTTTTCGGCCAGCTTTGTCCCCAGAAAAGCGGCACTGCGGCCATATCTCAGATCAAAGAAGTCTCCGGATTTGATTGCGCCCTGCAGGTTCATGAGATCATACTCCGGCCCGGGATCAACCCCTATGAACTCCACTCCCTCCACATTCTCTTTATATCGAGCCGCACCCTGGCCCACCAGCCGGGAGGAGACCGCCACCACGCCGGGATAATCCCAGACCCTCTGCGACAGGCTGCGGTAGAGGTGGATATAATCCTCTCCCGGCTCGGGCTCTATGTATAGATGGGGATTCTTCTCCACTGTGTTGGCCACTATAGCCGCTCTCACCCCCTCCGTAAGCCCCAGGGACATTATGATCACCCCCACCGCCACGGCCACCGATAGAAGAGTAAAAGCAGTCCCCCTGCGATTGGAGAGGATATGTCTTGCCGCCACCGCAGCCTCAAAGCCTAAAGAGAGACACTGGCAGGCCAGGCTGTACTCCAGAAATGTCGGTTTCCAGGTTTTGCGCGTGCCCGCTTTCTCTGCGCCCTTGAGAGCATCCACGGGATAGAGCCGGGAGGCCCGGTAGGCAGGGTAGGCTCCCGCCAGAATGCTCAGGCCCAGGGCCAGAAGGAGATAGGTGGGAAAGTCCCAGAGATCTATGACCAATGGAATTGAGCTTATCTCTCTTCCCCCGGCAGTGATCCCGAAATTCAGGCTTCCCAGAGCGATTATGCCTGCTAACCCCAATATACAGCCCGAGATCCCACCTAGTAGCCCGAGAATTGCGCTCTGGTAAATGAATATCTTCAGAAGATTGTACCTCCCGGCTCCCAGCGCCAAAAGCATTCCCATCTCCCGGATCTTCTCCAGGACCAGCATATTCATTATAGCGGCAATCCCAAAGGCGGCAATGACCATTACGAAAAATATGGAGAGCGACCTCCAGAATCCACCCACCTCAATCGATCTCACGATCTCGGGATTTGCCTCCTGCCAGCTCATGGCGTTATATCCCAGGGCATCGATGGAGGCGGATGCGCTCTGGGCCTGGTTGATGTCCTCCAGCTTCAGCTCAATGGAGTTTATGACATCTCCTTCATCAAGAAAGCTCCTGGCCGTCTTATAGGAGACATAGGCCACGCTCTCATCCAGCGGCGTTCCGGAATCAAAGACCCCTGCCAGCCTCAAGCGGGCATTTTTGGCTCGGGGAAAGCTCGCCTCCATCCTGTCTCCCAGCTTCAGATCGAGCTTGTCGGCCAGCTTGATCCCCATGACCACATTATTGCCGCCCAGTATGGCGTAGAGGTCTCCCTCCTTCATCGAGTCGCTGATCCTGTAGACGGCATCCTCCCGGAAAGGGTCCACGCCGCGGAGGATGGCATTTTTCCTCTTCTCCTTGAAGGATATGGTGGCCTGGGTGGAGAGGGTGGCGGAGGAGGATCTGATTTCTTCGATATCAGCTATTCTATCCAGAAGACTGCGATAGAGGTGAATGTAATTCTCATCCCCATCCGGAAGGATCTTGACATGGGGTAGCTTGTCCTGGACTATCCCGGTTAGAAGCTCCTGGGAGCCGTTGCCCAGGGATGTGAATATAAGGGATATTGAGACGGCCAGGGCTACAGCGGTAACTGAGAGAAGTGTCTGACGCCTGTGAGCCGCCACATGTCGCAGGGCGATGAAAAGCTCGAAGCTGGAGGCTGGTGGGAGCAAAGCAGATTGCTTTCTGGCTTGGTAGGTCTAAAGGCTTTCTCTGCGACAGTCAAGCTGCGGCAGGTCAGCTTCTTCTCTGCTGCAATTCAACAATTCGATCTCAGAAATAAAATAGGGGTGAACGGAAAGGCCCGTCTCTCCCAGAAGCGTGTAGGGTCGGCGCGGCCTTCCTTGCCACATATTCCCTTTAGCGCCGGCCCCTATAAAGGATCAATCCGCGCGGGGCGAAAGTGTCCTTCTTTTAAATCTTCTCAGGCTTGTCCAATAGCCCGGTCTTATTCATCAGCTCGCCGGTGCGGGCGTGGGGGTGGCGGGAGACGCTGTCGCCTGCCTTCTCCATCTCCCTGGCCTCATCCGCCATCCTGGCCGCCGCCCTCATGACCTCGTGGCCGGCAGCGGCAGTCAGAGCGATGGCCTCCAGCTCCTTGAGGCGGAAGCAGGCGGCGGCATCGATACCGGCCACAGCCTGGGCCATATAAAGAGCCCCCACGGCCTTGGCCCGGGCGTAGGGATTGGAAAAGTGCATTCTCTCAGCGCACTTCTCCGGCGTGGCCAGGATGGCGGGAAGCTTGACATCGCCAGCAGCAATGCCGATCATGGCCCCATCCAGCTCTTCCTGGACCAGCCTTATGGCTCCGCAGGCGGCCAAAACCTTAAGCGCGTCGGAGTTGAAGAGGGCCATCTCTGCCGGGTCGAGGAACTCGCGCTTGGCTCCGATGAGCGGATCCATGGGCAGGATGATATAGCCAAAGCCCTCCGCCGCCAAAGCATCGCGGGCCTCCTTCTTGGCCGGGCCGTCGGAGATGACGATGGTGGGCAGCCCCTTGAACTTCTCCCGGGCGGCTGTGGGGCCGGGCGTGGCGGCATTGGGGCTGCAGACAACCACCAGCTCCGGAGCCCAGGCCTTCAGCTCCTCTGAGGCCTCGCCCTCCTTTCGGGTCATCTTGGGGCCGAAGCTGATGATCTTGAACTCGATGTCGGAGCGCTCAGCGATCTCATCCAGGGCCAGATCGATGACCGTGGATGTGGCTATATTTCCTAGCTTGACAAGGCCGATCTTGAACATGCCCGAGGATCGCATCGGAAGCGATAAAAGGATTTTGATGGACTGAGATTGGTCAGCCAATGGCTAAATACCATCGCCGTCATCAAAACATCTGTGAGAGACCAGGCAGATTTCGCCAAGAAAGTGCTCCCATTTCTGGCCGATCTGGATGAGGACGAGGCAGGACCCGATCCCCACCAGGCAGCCATGCGGCTAGGCCTCCCCCTGCAGGATCTGATTGTTCTCAGCCGCAACGAGAATCCCTATGGGCCCAGCCCGATGGTAGGAGCGGCTCTGCAGGATGGGCCGTTTCACCGGTACCCCGACTCTCGCCCCTTTCTGGAGGCTCTGGCCGGCTATACCGGTTTTTCCCCGGAATGGCTGGTGGCGGGAGCGGGCATGGATGAGATCATCAGCACCACCTGCCGCATCTTTCTGGGGCGGGGTGACAGGGCTCTCATACCCGTGCCCACCTACAATTACTATGCCCTGGCGGCGGGGCTTTGCGGTGCCAGGCCGGAATATCGGGCGCGGACAGCCGGCTTTTCCCTGGAGCCGCATCTTCCTGGCTTGAAGATGGTCTTTCTCTGCTCGCCCAACAACCCTACCGGAGAGGCCCTCTCGGAGGATAGCGTCCGGTCCGTGCTGGAGAAGACGGATGCCATAGTCTTCCTGGATGAGGCCTATATTGAATTCGCCGGAAAAAGCCTGGCCGGGCTGGTGATGGAGTATCCGAACCTGGTGGTGGGCAGAACCCTCTCCAAGGCCTTCGGCCTGGCGGGAATGCGCCTGGGCTATGCCATCGCCCCACCCTGGATTGCAGAGCAGTACCGGCGTGTGGCGCCCATGTTCAGCATCAGTAGCCCATCTCTGGCCACCGGCACCGCCGCTCTGGGAGATCTGGAGTGGATGAAAGAATGCGTAAGAAGAATAGTCTCTGAGCGGGAGAGGATGAGATCGAAGCTGCCATGGGCCCTGCCCTCCCAGGCCAATTTCCTCTTTATGCAAACCAGCCGCAGATCAAAGGCTTTAGCCGAGCAGCTGCTCTGCCGGGGGATAATCGTCCGGGACTGCAGCGCCTTTCATGGCTGCGGCGAGAGATGCCTGCGGGTCACAGTAGGCCGGCGGGAGGAGAACGATCGCTTCCTGGAGGCTCTGGAGATTCTGGATGGGAAAAAGGATTGATAGGGAATGAATCCCAATTATTCTTATACTGTGAGATCTTGTCGCCCTGATCCGGCGCTGTTGCCGTTCATTCAT
>CALMJN010000235.1 GCA_937864385.1 uncultured Methanosarcinales archaeon
GAAGGCCACCGCTCCGAGGGTCACAAATCCCATGTGGCTGACGGAAGAGTAGGCCACCAGCTTTTTGATGTCCTTCTGAGCCAGGGCCATGAAGGCTCCATAGATGATGGAGATCACCGCAATTACGGCGATGACGGTCACGAATATCTTGTCCACGCTGGGAAGCATGGGCATGATCACCCGGAAGAGGCCGTAGCCTCCCATTTTAAGGAGCAATGCCGCCAGCACCACCGATCCGGCTGTGGGAGCCTCGACGTGGGCATCCGGCAGCCAGGTATGGAAGGGGAAGGCGGGCATCTTGACCAGGAATCCCAAAAGCAGCCCGGCGAAGATGATGTTGAGCAGGCTGGTCGGGAATATAGTCGTGTCTGCTGTAGCCGCCAGCAGAGTGAGCATATCAAATGTCCTTCCACCCTCCGGGGTCTGGTAGGTGAAGTACAGGGCGAATATTGCCAGGAGCATCACCAGGCTGGCCACGTGGGTGTAGATGAAGAACTTGATAGCTGCATAGTCCTTTCTCGGTCCGCCCCATGATCCTATGAGGAAGAACATGGGGATGAGCACTACCTCCCAGAAGATGTAGAAGAGGAAGAAGTCCAGAGCGGTAAAGACGCCTAAAACTCCCACCTCATTGAGCAGGAGCAGGGCAAAGTACTGATTGGGCTTCTTGGTCTCTCCCCAGGAGTAGATTATCACCAGCACCGATACTATGGTCGAGAGGAGAACCAGGGGAAATCCAATTCCATCGACGCCTAGAGTGTACTTGACCCCTATGGAGGGAACCCAGTCATAGCTCTCCACGAACTGCATGATCTTGGAGGTCTTGTCGAACTCCATATACATCTGCAGGGACAGATATAGAGGTACCAGCGAGGCCAGCAGGGCCACGAACTTGGCTTTGCTTCCCGCAAAGAAGGATATCACCGCTCCCAGAAGGGGAATGGCAATCATCAGCGAGAGTGCATTTGAGATCATACCAGCCCCACCTCCATTGCCTTCATAGCCAGAGCAATAACAACCACCAGCACCACAACTCCCAGTACCAGAGCAGTGACATAGTTCTGCACTATGCCCGTCTGAACCTTTCTAACATGCCCTGCGAATCCCATGACCCAGGACGATAGCCAGTTCAGCCATCCGTCCACCAGCTTGATGTCGATCATATTGCAGATCAACGCCGTGCCGTAGACCAGGGTCTCGGCAAACCAGCCGGTGAGAATCTCATGCTGATAGTATCCCTTGAGCAAGGTCTGCCTGAGGGGATCCTTGTCCCCGGTGACCTGGCTGGGATCGAACTTCTTGATTTTGTCCCAATAGAACAGCCCGGCAATCAATATGCCGCCTATGGCGATCACTATTGGCAGGTAGTGTATATACCAGGGCAGATGGTGCTCTTCCTCTCCGGCATGCTCTCCCTCTGCCGCAGCGTGATCTTCCTCCGCAGCGCCATGCCCTTCTTCAAGAACATGCCCGCCGATGATGCCAAGCTCGGCAAAGTCGAGATCATAATGCTCGAAGTTGGAGTCGAGATACTCATAAAACTCGCTCTGAGTGGCAACTCCAAAGCCTGCTGCAAATACGGCAAGTATCACCAGCGGCCCCAGCATAACCCAGGGCGACTCGTGTTTGCCGTAATTGGACCTCTCCTTTCCGGTAAAGACTGAAAACCACATCCTGAAGGTGTAAATCGCAGTCAGGATTGCAGCCACAACCAGGAATATGTAGGGCAGGAAGTTGATCATTGTGCCGTACTCATAGGCGATCAGTATGATCTCGTCCTTGGTGAAGAACCCCGTGAACATGGGAAATCCAGCCAAAGAGAGCGATCCTATGAGCATGGTGAACATGGTCCATTTCATGTACTTTCCAACCCCGCCCATCTCCCGCAGGTCATTGGTGTTGACCGCATGGATGACCGAGCCGGCGCAGAGGAATAAGAGCGCCTTGAAGAAGGAGTGGCCTATGAGGTGGAACATGGAAACGCCCACCGCCATGGCCCCTACGGCTGCTCCAACGCCCAGGCCCGCCATCATGAAGCCAAGCTGAGAGACGGTGGAAAAAGCCAGCACCCTCTTGATGTCAAAGGCGGTGAGGCCCATGGTTGCAGCGAAGAGAGCTGTGAATGCACCCACTGCTGCCACTGCCGTCAGCCCGTGGGGAGCGGCGTAGAACAGGGGAAACATCCTGGCCACCAGATAGACGCCAGCCGTAACCATGGTCGCAGCATGGATCATGGCTGAGACGGTGGTGGGGCCCTCCATGGCATCGGGAAGCCAGACATGCAGGGGGAACTGACCTGATTTGCCCACAGCGCCGCCCAAAAGGCCCAGGGCGATGAGGGTGAGCTGATCACCGGGTATGGCAGCGATATTGGCATAGATTACCGGGAATTGCAATAGGTACTCCCCGGGCTTGAGAGCCAGGTCCAGGCTGGCCAGGTTGTTGTAAAGCAGAATAATGCCTGCCAGGAACAGAACATCGCCCACCCGCGTGGTTAAAAATGCCTTCTTGGCTGCCGCAGCCGCAGAGGGCTTTCGGTACCAGAAGCCTATCAGAAGGTATGAACACAGTCCCACCAGCTCCCAGAATATGAAGAGCTGGAGAAGGTTATCTGCAAATACCAGGCCCAGCATGGAGGCTGAGAACAGCGCCGCCTCGGCAAAGTATCTGTCCGCACCCGGGTCGCCGTTCATGTATCCATTGCCGTAGATGTGGATCAATGTGACCACAAAGGATACCATGAGCAGCATAACAAGCGCCAGTGGATCTATCAATATGCCCACATTGAATTCGGCAAACCAGTGCATGGATTGATGGACGATCTCATGGGGATAGGTCTCAGAGAATATCCCATAAGATACTATAAACGCGCCAAGGGTTGCCAGGACGGTGATAAAGCCTCCACCCCTTGGCAGATGCCCGCCTATAAATAGGCATAGCAGAAAGGCCAGTACGGGAAGGGCCACTATCAGATATGCATAATCGGCATACACAGCTTACCACCTCATGGCATTGATGTTGTCCAGGTCTATGGTTCCATAGAGCCGGTACAGTGCAATCAGTATGGCAAATCCGACGCCTGCTTCAGCCGCCGCCAGCGCAATGGAGAACAGGGCAAAGACCTGGCCGTTCACATTGGGCTGGGAGGCCGAGAAGGCGACGAGATTGATGTTGGCGCTATTGAGCAAGAGCTCGATGCACATCATCAGCTTGATACCATTCTTCTGGGTGACAAGCCCGTACAAACCGATGGTGAACATCGCTGAAGCCAGCAGTATGTAAAGCTCCAACGGTATCATTGAAGAATCTCCCTCCTTGTCATATTCTGTCGCCCTCCTCAGGCCGCCTCCTTACGTGCAACACAAATCGCACCGACCAGAGCAGCCGTCAAGACCAGGGCCAATATCTCGAAGGCGAAGACGTAAGAGGTGAAGATCTCAAATCCCACGTCTCCAATGCCGCTCTCCGGCATCCTCAAACCCTCCCGGGGCTGGAAGCTGTATGGCTGCTTCTCGCTCTCTCCCCAATCGGAGAGGGATAGCGAGGCAAATAGAGCCGCCAGGAAGGCCAGGGTGATGATTATGATCTTATACTTCGCCATGGGATTCCTCCAAAATCGTCTTCTTCGTAAGCATTACAGCGAATAACAGCAGCACGCCCACCGCTCCGATGTACACCAGAACCTGGGCCACTCCTACAAATGTGGCATTCAGCATTATATAGAGCGCAGCCACCCCTGCGAATGATCCCAGCAGGTATAGTGCGCTGTGCACTATATTTCTGGCATATACCACCATGGCGGAGAGCAGCAGGATTATGGCTGCCAAGACCAGGAAGGCTATCATCTCAATGGCAAATCTGATGTCAAAGGCCAGCAGCCTTTCCAGGACCTCCTTGGCCCAGGGCGAGAATAAGACTATCAGCGCCAGGCCGCCGAAGATAATACCCAGAGCCGCCAGCAAGACCAGCAGCTCGAATATGGTTCGAATTACATTTGCTCCCGATTTTTCCGACATCAGGCAGCACCTCCTTCCTTAGGCTTGGCCTCGCTGTCATTCTCTTTCTTGGGGGCAGCAGCGCCTTCTTTGGCTGGCTTCTTGGCTGCGCCCTCCTTTGCTGCTCCTTCTTTGGCTGCAGCCTTCTTGGCCGCCGCCTTCTCCGCAGCAATTCTCTTGGCCTCAGCCTCCAGATCAGCCACCTCTTTGGCAGAGAACCTCTTGGTGGACAGGAAATCAGGGCCTTTTACAAGGTCCTCTCTGGTCCAGCCGGCCATGATCACCTTCTTGCCCATCTTCAGGCATTCCACCGGGCACTCGTCCACACACAGGCCGCAGAACATGCACCTTCCATAGTCTATCTGCGGAAACTGCATCTTTTTGTTCTTGAGAGGACTTCCGAACTTGAAATTGACCATCTCAATGCAGCTATTAGGGCAGACCCTGGCGCAGGTTCCGCAGCCGATGCATATGGTGGCGTCAAGCTCATGAATGCCCCTCTCCGCATCGGGAAGCTCCATCATGAACTCGGGATACAGCCTAGTGACTTCTATCTCCCGGGTAGCGGTCTTAAGAGGCCAGGTGAAGTTCTTTATCATCTTTCTCTTTAGCATCTTATAGCCACCTCATGCAAAGTAAGACCCGATTAAAACTGCCCATCCCAGATTCAGGAGGGACAGTGGCAGCATCCACTTCCAGCCCAGGTCGGTAACCTGATCGATTCTCAATCGGAAGAGCGCAGCACGGATCAATATCACAAACCAGATCACTATGATGACCTTCATCAGCAGCCAGATCAATGGCGAGACCATATCCAGAAGCGGTATGGGAATGATCGGTCCGTGCCAGCCTCCCAGAAACAGTAGCGATAGCAGAATGGATCCCAGAAGGAAGTTGTTATACTCCTGGAAATAAAGCAGGCCCCATCTGATTCCGCTGTACTCGGTGCTGTAGCCGCATATGATCTCTTCCTCGGCCTCGCTCTGGTCGAAGGGAACCCTACCCAGATCTGTGACCAGGGCGATGATGAAGATTACAAATCCCAGCGGCTGGG
>CALMJN010000236.1 GCA_937864385.1 uncultured Methanosarcinales archaeon
TTTCTTTTTTCAGCGTTAATGATCTCATGACTTTTTAATGGCGAGCCAACCCAGCCCGGTGGACATGATGTTCTTTCTGCCAGAAGCAGCTCCCCAGGATCGCTCACCGCATAGGTCGAGCTGTGGATGGGACGAATGCTTCCTGTTGCCCAAGAAAATATTTATCATAAAAATGCATTATATACTCTATGGAGGCAAAGTACCTATGAAGAAGACTAGGGCAGTAATATGTCTCACAGTGGCCATTGTTCTTGCACTTTATCCGACTGCAACAGCTATAGTTGAGCATATCAAGGCGGAGACTGTAGAGAAAGGGAAGAGCCCTTCGCAGCCTCCTGCACTGCAAAGTTCCAGAAGCGAAGAAATGCCTGGCAATATCTCGACAGAATATATAACAGAGCAGTTTGACCAAACTCCGTCTGCGACAGGCCAGCTCGTTCCCGGTCAATCTTCATGGCCAGTAGGCGATGGCCAAGAGCAGATCGGGGGAGACTACCAAGCTGGGTATGCTGCCGGATATCAAGAAGGGTATGCAAAAGGATGGAAGGACGGGGTGCAAGCAACCGTACAGAAATTGTTGAATTACATCAATTCGCTCCAAGATACGGATATGGTATTGGGTCAGCCTGACGACAAAGGAATTATTCATCCTGGTGGGCCAACCATAGAAGAAGGACCTAAGATAAAGCAGGCTATTGATATGTGATTGAGTGACTTGCTTTGCGGCATGGTGAAGATTTAGGGATTGGAGGTTCGCTGCTCCCGACCGGCTAGAGATCCAACCTAGAGTTTATGAAGGCTCCGAATGGCACTATTCTTACGTCCAAAGATCCTGCACAAAAGACCACCGTCTCTGGGACACCGCATACCATCTTCTTCGGCCTGAAAGCAGTTGCGAATCACTTCACCCAACCCCATGAGCATGACTCGGAAGACCTCCGCCAGGACCTTCCTGGACTCAAGGCAGGGGTAATAAATGAGCAGATAGGACCGGGACAAGACAGAGGGCATAGCCCTACTGGTGGACCAAATGCCCTTCCTGCAAGGAGGCCGCTCCCCCTGGCTATAGCACGCCGCACGATCAGACGGCTCTCCCGCGGCAGATCGAGGCCACCGACCGGCAGATAGACGCGCTGGTCTACGAGCTGTATGCTCTGACGGAGGAGGAGATCGCGATTGTGGAAGGTGTCTCATGAATGATCGGGGCAGAAGAATTGGCTCATCACAGTAGTGTCTTGTCTTAGTCTGCAGGATCTGCCTGCGCTGGGAGATTGCCTTATGCATTTCACCTTCTGGAGGCTTGAATAAGGTTTTCTGCCCAGACGATCATATTAAATGCAATGAATAACCAACCTAATTTGCAAAAGCGAGGTGACAGCAATGAAATATCGTAGCTTCATGCAATTGGCAGTGTGCATAGCAATAGTTATGGCCTCGGCGGCAATGGTCGAAGCTGCAAAGGCCCCTGGCATTCCAGATTCTGTAAAGATCAAGCCGGATATCAAAATCAGCGACCTTAAGATAAATAGAATCAGTGTGGTTCCAGCAGGACATAATGTTCAGATCGAGGTGACTGTGGTTAATCCTATGATGGATACTAGAACGGGCCCCTTCAAAGTACAAGTAGAATGGACGGCCGATCCAAGAAGTGGCTTCAACTTCTTGGCCAGTGGCGGGGTGGCGTCCCTTGATTACAATTCGGCATCAGTCACTATCAACAATCGAAAAGTTTTAACCTTTAATCACCAGGTGCCAACCGGTCAGAGCTATAAGTACCGCGTGACTGCAGACTACTTGAATCAAGTGGACGAGGCTGATGAGACCAATAACCTGGCCAGCGCAGGATATACTACTCTATGAGGACTTAAAAACCAAAAAACTGTATTTGCAGGGGCACAATCGACTCAATAAGTGATGTTGGCAGGGCACATAGTATCACATAATTTATATGATATGATGAATAGGTACCCTGTACGACCCAACAATGACTGAGATACAATTAAGCCTATTAAATTTTCCGCATCGTGAGATCCTTTCAACGATCTTGAATAATTTCTCGAACGAATTTGAATTCACCGCAGGTGGCGTTTTTCGCATGATTAATCCGCCGCCATGTCCTGATTGCGGATCTCCTATGAGCCATAATGGTTTCAACACATATCGCAAAGGATAT
>CALMJN010000237.1 GCA_937864385.1 uncultured Methanosarcinales archaeon
CAATATTCTCTTGGATTGACATTGAATCTATATTCAGGTAAGACAATTCCATAAACACATTACCTATTATTGCGATACTGATCAAAAAGATCAGAATATATTGTATATTTTCTATAAAGAGTGTTTATATATAGATCAATAATTAGTTCCTTGGCCGGTTAAGAATAGAGGTGATGTAGGATGATTAGAGGTATCAGGGAAGATCAATCCTCGTATTTCGGGAGAGCTGACCACGGAAATCTCTTGCTGGCGGCTTCTTTTTCTATAGTGCTGCTGGCTTTCATTGGCATCTCGGCTGCCTTTCCGTCTGGCTCATTGTCTGGACCGGGGTCATATATGGAAAAGGATATCACTTTCAACTTCGAGCAGAGCGTTCAGGGAACTGGATATCATTCGTCTTATATCTATGCCAAGGCGCGCAATGTTGCTATGAAGAACTATGCTCATGGCAGCGGCTCCATTGATAGTGACGCAACTTTAACCTACCAAGTCCAAACTATAGAGAATCGAGGACTTTATGCTGATTATGAGGATTTCATGCAGGATTGCATTCAGTTCAAGGAAGATGTCTCTATGGTCTATGCACCAATGAGGATAGCTGTTGGAACCGGTCACTATGCAGCGAATCCATTGGACTACAGATCGTTGATCAAGGAGAAGACCTGGGCCAAGAATTACCGTGCAGGTACCAGCATGCATCATGAGGTCGAGTATGCCCATGCCCTGGACAAGGAACTGAACGTCGTGGCCAAAGACATCTACAACTACACCTACGATCCAGAGACCATAGGCAATGCCTATACCCAGATGACAATAAATGAGGATGTGACCGACGGCAAGGTGCATATCGGCGTTCTACAGGCAAATCAGGACTTTGCATCTGAAAATCCATGGAATGAGAAGTCTCCATGGAGCATGAAAACCGATGTTCTCTCCATGATGAAATCCGCCTGGAAGGACCCTGCCATTGAAATCGATGAGGATTATTGGGGAACCCACCACATCGAGAAGAACATGACCCTGGAGGTTCCTTACTATAAGAAGACCTCAAGCGAAGATTGGCTGCCCTGCTGCTTTGGAGGCTATCTCACCATGCCTGAGAGTTATGTGGGCCAGGCAAAATTGAAGTCAGCAAAGGGCGTGTTTGATTGCACCTGCTTTAAGGCGCCGACAGAGGCAGAATTCCCAAGAACCTATTGATGAAATTATTGTTTTTTGCAATGATGAAAAATGTCCGTTGGAGCTGGATGTGCCATCTCACCTCCGTTGGATGGTGCAGCCGGCTTCTCCAATCTAATTTTTATATATCGCGGCTCAATGAGCTGTTATTTTGTAGATACAACTTTTATTAGAATTCATCTTTCTAAATCATCAAAATAATATGTAGGATAGCATCTGTTTGGGATATCTACCCCTCCATCTGGAGTGTGATTGCTGCTTCATTGTGAAATGCGGCATTGACGCTTGATGATCGATCCAATCAATACAAAACGGGTAGAATATATATCTATATAGTTTAAATGCACAATACTTATGGCTATCCGAGTTTTCAATCTTATGTGATGAAAAGCGATCTTCCAGAGACAAAGATTATTTCTGAAAAGGATGCTGAGATCTTTCGCAGACATGGCTGGCGTGCGGCAGATCTTCATGTGCATACTCTTTTCTCTTCTGACGTCATCCCCTCAGCATCTTTGCATCCTTTGAATTTGTACCAAACGGCAAGGCAGAGATGCATGGATTTTGTAACCTTTACAGATCACGATACTATGCAGGCATACGACTCCTTTAGCTCAGAAATGGACGGATTGATCAGGGGCGTCGAGATAAAG
>CALMJN010000238.1 GCA_937864385.1 uncultured Methanosarcinales archaeon
GAGAGTAGGTGGTCATTCAGTCCCAGGGCCCGGTCCGTCGCAGCCAGAGTACGATGGCCTCTCCTCCGGGCATAAAAGGAAACCACATGGGGATCTGAATGTCGATTTGATTTCAAATCCATAAGGCAGAATTTTATTTCTCCACCAGCTCATACAGGATCTTCATACCCTTGGTAAATGGAGGCATTCCTGAGGTGAGAAGAACCACCCTCAAGACATCCACAATCTCCTCTTTGGTGATTCCAAGCTCCTTCATGCCGCTGATCATCTGCTTTTTGGTGGCGGTCTCATCGGATGTAGAGGCATTGATTCCTATAGCAATCAGCTTCTGGGTCTTGTAGTCCAGGGCTTTGCCGCTAAATATGGCCTCATCCAATCCCACAATGGCGTTATAGAGATCGGGATATTCGCTCTTGGTTCTGGCCATTCCTTCCCCAAAGAAAACCTTTCCTTTCATCTTGATTCACCTTAATGCAGATATCTGCTCTATCACTTAATATTTTTTCTGCATTCTGGTTTTGTGATTGGTTTTATGACGGACTGCCCCTTTTCCCTGCCGAAAAAAAGTCTAGAACGGATGGCCCCTTCCTGTTAGTGATTCGGACCAGGGCAGATCTGAAACCGAAAGGCTTGAAAAAGAAAAAGAGATAGACTCTATTGCTCTTTAATATGATCAAGCCTAGTAGACGGATTTGATTCCCAGAGCATCCTGAGCCGCATCCACGGTTACATCCACCAGCAGAGATAGCGATGGATCGAAGCATCTCTCTGTGTTTATAAGATCCTCTGCCGAGAGGCCTGCATGTATGGCAACTGCCATTTCATTTACCCGGTCTGAAACCGGTATTTCAGAGATCATCTGAGAGCCGATGAGCTTCTTGGAGAAGGCATCGAAGATCAGCTTCATGGTCAGAGGCTTGGCTCCCGGGAAGTATCTGGCTTTGGTCAGCTTGGTAGCTTTCCCTGATATAGTCTTTATTCCGGAGAGTTCAGCCGCCTCTGAAGTGACGCCTACAGATCCGAAATGCAGGCCGCCGATCTCGGCCACCACCGGTCCGGTGCAGGGCTTGTAGCTCGAATACAGGCAAGGATCGCCGGCGATGTCACTGACTATGTTGTCGGAGATGACATTGGCCTGGACCACTGATGTGGATGCAAGCTGGTTCAGCTTTGGCCGGAGGGTGATGCCATCTATGACCTCGATGCAGTCGCCCAGAGCAAAGACATCTTTCAGGTAGCGGCCCTTCTTTTTGACATGCAAAGAGTTGTCTGTGACGATTCCGCCGGTATCTCCTATCTCTATTCCTGCCTCTACCGCAAGCCTGGTATTGGGCCTCATCCCCATGGAGACGACCACCATGTCCGCAGGGACCTCCATCTCTCCGCCCTGGCCGATCACCACAGACCTGACCCTTGTGCCATCGGCCTTCAGGGCGGTTATGGGCTTGTTCACCAATATGAAATCTATTCCCTTTTTCTGCAGCCAGTCTTTGAGCATATCTCCCATATCCGGGTCCAGGCCTCCCGGAAGCAGCGATGGCGGGCCGGCGAGCACGGTGGTCTTGATCTTATGCTCTGCAGCAGCCACGGCCGCCTGAAGTGCAATTATGCCCCGGCCACGGACAAGGGCGGTTTTCATATTCCCGGAGCAAAAAGCGGCCTCCATTTTTCGGGCATCATCCATGGTGCTGAGGGTGAATATATTCTCAAGGTTCGAGTTCTTGATCACATCGGGCATAGCCGGCTTTCTGCCTGTGGCAATGACCAGATAATCGTATTCCAGGCTCTCCCCGCTCTCAAGCTTCAAGATGCGATCTTCTGTGTTTATCTGGACAACATCGGCCTCTGTCTTGAAATCCACGCCCTTTTCCCGGAAGAACTTGGGATCATTGATGACCACCTTGTCTATCTCGTACCATCCGCGCAGAGCATAGGGCAGCCCGCAAACCGAGACCCAGCCGGTGTTTTCCCGCTTTATAAGGGTTATATTGAGATCCTCTTTTGTCGCCCCTCTCTTCTCAAGGAGATTTCTCATAACATAAATGCCAGAGATGCCTCCACCTATTATCACAGCCTTTTTTGTCATAATACACACTTCTCCGGATTCTGGAATTCACATGTGTTTTTTAATTTGATTAATACTTAACATTTTCTTCTAAAAACAGCCATTTCACCGTTCCAGGGCTATTGGGTTTATATGCGATAGGACCGGGTTTATATAATCTTCGCGAAATTGAAGCAAGGGTCCATGCCGGTCGGCTCAATGGCCTGAAAAGCCAAAAGTGGGCTGATGCAGCAACTAGGCACACAGTCGCAGATGGGACAGTAGCGGGAAAAAGGGCAGGGGGCGCTACCGGACACTTCGGGAAAGGGGGAGCAAGATCTCCTCTTCTTGATATACTCCTCCCGCGGCAGTCACCTTCTCTCCTTCAGCTTCTCCTTAGCCTCCTGTCCATGCTCACCCAGCCAGTCGAACCTGGTGCAGCCCTCCAGATCGGCGCAGGAGCTGCACAGCTCGTAGCCCCTCTCCCGGGCGCAGATCCTGATGGCGCAGTCGGGCGGGCCGCCGCCATTTCGGCACCCGGCGCAGCGGGAGTAGGTGGTCATCCAGTCGAGAGCCCGGTCCACCGCGGCCCAGTCGATGGCCTCTCCTCCGGGCACGAAGGGAGACCACATGGGGATCTGGCAGTCGCTGATGTGCTTTCGGGTGCTGGCCGCGCTGTCCGCTGCCGCGCCGCTCCCTAGAGGGCAGGCATCGCAGAGGATGCCGCAGGGGCCGAATTGGTCTTGGGTTGGATTTGAAGGTTCGGTCATGAGAAAGAGATATTACGATCGAAAATATTTATAGATTCTTTCAAGCAGAAAGTCGATGGCCTCTCCCCTGGGCACAAAGGAAGGCCAGGCGGGGATCTGGC
>CALMJN010000239.1 GCA_937864385.1 uncultured Methanosarcinales archaeon
CGCAGTTCATCGTCGCGACGCACTCCCCGCTGCTGCTGGCGTATCCCGGTGCACGCATCTACTCGTTCGACAGCGCGCCCATCGAGCCGATCGCGTGGGAGGACACCGATCACGTGCGCCTGACGCGCGACTTCCTCGCCAACCCGGAGCGCTTCCTGCGCCAACTGCGCGAGGACGATGGCTGACATCGTTGCGTTCAACCGGTGCGGACGGAAACACCACGGGCAAGCGCAGCCCGGGTTGTGAACGTTCTGACCGGGAGCGTTGTCAAAATGATCGGACCTGCTGGCGCACTCACTCCCGGACCCACCATGTCGATCGTACTGCAGGAGTTGCGGCTCGCCGTTCGCGCACTGCGCCGCCATCCAGCGCGCGACGGCGGGGGAGCGGATCACGCACATCCTCGTCTCCCACACGCACCGGGACCATTCGCCGGGCGTGGCCGCGCTGCTGCCGCCGGAAGCCGTGCTCGACAGCAGCGACTGGGGCGTGTTCGAGAGCGAGTTCGGCAAGACCTTCACCGGCGGCATGCGCGCCGGATTCCCGGGCCGCCCCGCTTCCTGCGACGTCACCGTGGGCCCGGAGCTGCGCGTGAGCCTGAAGGGCGACACGGCCTGGGAGGCAGCCTTGGGGCAGCTTGGCTTGCCGAAGGAATCCCGGGCCTGCACGGATGCGATATTGAAGTTGGTGGGGATCCGGCAGGAGGATACATTGGCCTTTATGGCATCCTCCAGCACCATCAGCCTGTTGGCCTGAATCCGGATCATCTCCTCGAAGTTCGCCAGGTCCCTGGCATTTCCATCCTCTTTTAGATCATAACCGTATTGGATCAGCTCGGAGCTGTAGATCTTGAGATAGTCCTCCAGATTCTCAGCTGCCAATGGAACGCTGGCGTAGGCGATATCATCCACCGGCTCGCAGCAGCGGTCCACTCCCATGGCCAGAGCTACATTGTTTATGGAGCAGTATTGAACATCATCGGGGGTGATGATGTAGTAAGGATTGGGCTCGATGGTTACATCTTCTCCCGGCAGAAGCTTGCCCAGGGTGTAGCTGCCCAGGCGGGGATCATAAACCCATATCCCGGTTATATTGACCTGGCCGATGTTGGTCACGGTGATATTGTACTCCACCAGCACAAGATCCGGGCCCACCTCGGTCATATTGGTCACGAGATGGGGGATCTTGGTGATATCCAGGTCGGCAAAGTAGGTCAGGTCGACCTTCTGGTAGACCACCTTGGGGCCGAGGGAATTGCCGAAGGCATCGCTGGCATTGGCGATGACGGTGTTGTTCAGGTCGGGGCAGCCGCAGTAGGAGACATTCACGCTCTGATAAGCATCATGGGGGCCGATGGAACGCCCAAAGCTGCTGCTGGCATTGGCAAAGCCTATATTGGTGAGGTTTGCCCAGTGTATCTCGCAGTCTCCACAGTTGTTGGCTGAGGAGCAAGATATAAACAGGCAAAATAATAGTAATAGATATACTCCCTTCATGCCAAACTCCCTAAGCTTCATCCCCATCATACGCTATTAATAAAATCAACTACTCTTGCAGGGATTTAAATCTTTCTATTTTACTAATTTTACATAGATAGTATTGAAGTTATGAAATTGCAGAGGGAAAATATCTACGGCAAAATTCTACAACAAGAATTTTATAATTAAGTCATAAAACTTATATACTTTAGATAAATACTGATGATGTATTGCGTGCGGCGTTGGGAGAGAAAATGCGGATAGATGATCTGAAATATGTGCTAATAATATTGATTTGCTGCTGGGCATTTCACTCGGATTCAGCCGTAGCTCAGGGCCAAAATGCCGATTTACAGATCGAAAAAATTGCGGCTAATGATTATTCCGCTCCCCTCAACCAATCCTCCTGGAGCAGCGCCATGCCCCTTTCCGAGGTAGGGCCCTCCCAGACCTTCTTTTATCTCATCCGGGTGACCAATCTGGGAGACCTTCCAGCTCGGGATATCAGCATCAGAGACTGGCTGCCGGATGAGATCAGCGGCGTAGCTGTCCTGGAGCCGGGAGAGGGAGTGCTCCTGCAGGGCAACATGGTACAGGTAGATATCCCAGAATTGGATGGGAATGCGTCGCGATACATAGCCATAAGGGCGGTCTCACCCCAATTCGCCCCGGCGACCCTGTATAATTATGCCTATCTAACGGCATACAATGACGGCAACCGGAGCAATAATCGCTGCCAGGCGGTGACATATGTCCGGCCCCATTCCTACAGCAAGCAGGACGCCATCGCCAGCTTCGAGGATCTGCTGAGGAGCCAGTCCGATCTACTGGCCGGCTTTGAGGATCTGCTCCATGTCGTGCCTGCCGACCAGGGGGAATGCTATCAGTTCATAGCCAGCTATGAGCAGCTTTTACGCAGCCAAAATGCTCTCTTCTCCCGCTTCCAGGAGCTGCTCTACAACTCCAGCCAGGAGGGCTGGGATGAGGACCTTCTGGCCTCGGATCAGATCGATTTTCTGGACAGCTATGAGGACCTGCTGAGAAGGGAGGCCGGACTTTACGCCGGATTCAGTCAGAAGCTGGACCATTGCTGGAATGCTCTGGGCAAGGATTACAGATATGATCCCGATGGACCGGGCGGCCTTCCCGAACACAGCGCGCCCGCCCAGAGGGAATTTTTGGCCAGCTTTGAGGACCTGCTCCGCCGCCAGGCGGTCCTCTATGATGGATTTCACCGCTTGGAGCTGAGGCTGGATGAGGGCGTGGGCTATGAGGACCGG
>CALMJN010000240.1 GCA_937864385.1 uncultured Methanosarcinales archaeon
AAGAGCGCCACCAGGATATGCCAGGCCTGCTGTGGAGGGTGACGGAAGGATGCAAGTTAGAGGCCCATTAAGTAGGCTGAGCCCCGCTCAGGATATAAGATCGAGAAATGCGCGGGGGAATATAATTGGGGCAGCTCTGGTGGATACGGCTTTGGCAATGCTGCGATCATAAATAGAATTTAGAATATTTATCTAGTGAGAAATATTACCAGGATATGGACAAAGCTACAGCATCGAGCCGAAATAAGAAGGCATGCAATTGGGGGGAAGAAAAGCCATTAGGGCGGAATGGAGTGCTAACTTGAATCTAACGACTTTCACCCGGAGTATATAGTCATTGGCTTTGATATATATTTTTCGCCCGGAAAACGGCGAAAAGAGCGGGCTTACATAGCGATGGGAAAGTATATAACGAATTGTGATTATGTATAGAAAGGCATTGCTCATGTGCTTATTAGAAAACCAAAAGGCAAAAACCCCCCTGGTTGCCTCTTACGCAAATTGGCACATAAGCAGTGAAGCGCATAGCTGAGGTGTTAAACCATGAAAAGAGCAACTTTATCTGTATTGCTGATCTCAACCATTTTAATGGTTGGTGTCTGTCTGGCAGGATCGAATTCTATGGATGCCTCAAAAGATGCATCATCTGCTGCTGATATTGTAGATACGGCAGTGGCAGCCGGAAATTTCCAGACACTGGTCAGTGCAGTGGAAGAAGCAGGATTGGTGGATACATTGAAAGGTGAAGGCCCATTTACCGTCTTTGCACCTACCGATGAAGCCTTTGCCAAGATACCGCAAGATCAGCTTGAGTCTCTTCTGGCAAACAAGACTCAACTGACAGCCGTTCTCACTTACCATGTCGTTGCCGGAAAGGTTATGTCAACTGATCTGACAGATGATATGGCTGTGGCAACTGTCCAGGGAGAGAATGTTACAATCAATCTCGATGAAGGCAGTGTCATGGTGAATGATGCCAAGGTGGTACAGGCAGATATCGAGTGCAGCAACGGTGTAGTGCACGCAATTGATACTGTGTTAATGCCTTGATGCACCGCAAATCTCAAGGCTGAACTTATCTTTTTTGCTTTTTCTCAATAGCGCAAGCAGCTTAAACAGCTATCCTCTACCAGGAGGCTGCTATGGCCCGCAGATTTCAATAATTATCCCGAACTATATTCTGGTTAATGGACGAAGTCGTTTTAGTCTTTCCTCACCAGCTGTATGACCATCATCCCGCCCTCAGCAAGGAGAGAAGCATCTTTATTGTGGAGGATCCGCTATTTTTTCAGGGCCCAAAAAGACAAATTAAATTTCATAAACAGAAGATGATGCTGCACAGAGCGACATTGCAGGCCTATAGAGACCGGCTGTCTGGAAGAGGATATAATGCTCAATACATCGCATTCCACCAGGAGCTTCTCAGAAATTTAGATCAGAAAAATGTTTCCAGGATCTATATCGCAGATCCAGTGGACTGCACCCTGGAGAGGCGGATATCAGATATTGCCAATAAGCTGGGGGCGGAGTTGAAGATATTGGAGTCTCCCGGCTTTCTGAACACGAATCAGCAGATAAGAGATTTTTTTAAAGGTCACAACCATCTCTCCCAAACCAGATTCTATATCGCAGCTCGCAAGGGCCTCAATATTCTCATGGAAGAAGATGGCAGGCCGGTTGGCGGAAAGTGGAGCCTGGATGCTCTGAATCGAAAGAGGCTTCCG
>CALMJN010000241.1 GCA_937864385.1 uncultured Methanosarcinales archaeon
GCTATCAATAGCAGCTTAATCGGCTAAAGTTTTATCTTGCGGCAATATCTGTTCAATCTTGATCGTATAAATATTCTTCGAAACATATATATTATATAAATACATATATTTTAAAACTATGAGTCATGACTCAGCCTATCAAGCTTTTCTTCGTGGTCCGGCAGCCGTCTCCTGTAGGATATGCCTGATCAGGTGCATATTTACAAAGTCTGCATATGGAAAGAAGATCGCGACAATATCACCAGGAGAAGAGATCCGCCTCATGAGCTCAAGGAAAAGCTTCATCGGGACAGATTGTAATATCTATAAAAAGGCAATGATATCCCTAGCAACCAAAGATCGAGAAGATGAGAGCATGGACCATGAAATTGTCGAGCTGGCTGGAAAGCAGGCTCGTGGGTATGTGATACCCTTGGGGCCGGCGAATCTGGTCGTTGTCGTCACCGACGTGGGATTGGTGGGCTGCGGTGCCTTTGATGTCATGGCCTTAAGCAGCTTCGGCTATCCGGCGGCCAGGGTACGCCCGTCTAAAGGCAGCTCTATCGCCAGCATCGAGGATCTGCTGGAGGGCATAATCAAAGAGGCCAATCCGGGGGCAGAGAAGCGGGGAGTGAGGATGGGAATGAGCGGGAGGCAGGCGCTGGATCTACTATGAATAAGTAAATTTTAAAAAATTAAAATTATTTATCATCTGAACATGGCCTTCATCTCATATACACCTTCCTCATTTCTCTTGCTCACGTCAAAGCCCATCTTCCGAAAGAGCCGAAACACAGGCTCGTTTCCGGCCAGGACCTCGGCGGTGAAGCCCAGGAGCCCCTGCCTCTTAGCCAGGAAGGTGAGATAGGCCAGCATCTCTCCCGCCACACCCTTCTTCTGGCAGTCGTCCCTCACCACCAACGCCACATCGGCGGTGTACATATCCCGGTTCATGCCGTACTGGCCCAGGCCGCATATCAATTCCCTGCCTTCCCTCTCCGTAACCGCCACCAGCACCATCTTGGTGAAGTAGTCCACCGCCACCAGATCCTGCAGCAGCTCATGGGGGATGTCCCTCCTGGCGGAGATGAACCTCTGATACATGCTCTCGTCAGAGAGGGAGTAGAAGAACTCCTTGAGCAGGGGCTCATCGCTTATCTTGACCGGGCGGAGCAGCAGCTCGAGGCCGGCCCGGGTGGTCTTTCTCACCTCCAGGTCCTCCGGATACTCGCCTCTGATGCCGGGAATGAAAGCCTGGTCGGGATAGATGAGATGAAGCCGCCTGGCCTCCTCTATAAGATAGTGCCGGAAGCCGGGATGGGCTATGGATATGAGGTCCATGGCCCTCTCTCTGATGCTCTTGCCGTGCAGATAGGCTATGCCGTATTCGGTCACTACATAGCGCACATCGCCCCGGTTAAGGGTTACACCCGCCCCCTCCTGCAGGGTGGGAACTATGCGGGATACGCTATCGTTGAGGGCGGTGGAGGGCAGGGCCAGAATGGTCTTTCCTCCCGGAGCGAGGACTGCTCCCCGCATGAAGTCCGCCTGGCCGCCTATGCCGCTGTAGAATGTCCCCCCAAGGGATTCCGCCGTAGCCTGGCCGGTCAGGTCCAGCTCCATGGCGCTGTTGATGGCAGTCATCAGCCGATGCCTGGAGATGATGAGGGGATTGTTGGTGTAGTCTATTCTCTTGAACTCCACAGTGGGATTCTCGTCCAGGAATTCGTAGCTCTCCCTGTCCGCCATGCAGAAGGAGGCCACGGTCTTGCCCGGATTGTGGATCTTCCTGTTGTTGGTTACCACTCCATTTTCCATGAGACTGATTATGCCGTGGCTGAGAAGCTCGGTATGAACCCCGAGATCCTTCTTTGCCCCAAGATTGGGCACCACTGCATCGGGAATCAATCCGTAGCCCACCTGCAATGTCGAGCCATCCTCGATCAGGCTGGCCACATATTTTCCGATCTTCTGAACGATATCTGTGGGGGGCTTAAGAGAGTATTCCAGAAGGGGCTCTTCATGCGCAATTACAAAGTCGATATCCTTGATGTTGACAAATCCGTCTCCATGAGTGCGGGGCATATTGCTGTTGACCTGGGCCACCACCAGGCCGGCCTTCTCCACGGCGCTCTTGACCACATCTACGCTGATGCCCAGGCTGAGGTAGCCGTGCTTGTCGGGAAGGGAGGTCTGAACCAGGGCTATGTCCACAGGGATCAGCTCGGAGCGGAAGAGGTCGGGGACTGCATAGAGGAAGATGGGGGTATAGTCGGCGGCTCCCCGGTTGACCGAGCTTCTGGTGCTATCTCCCACAAAGAAGGAGTCCAGCCGGAAGTTCTCCTGCAGCTTCTCATCGGCATAGGGGGCCACCCCCAGGGTCCAGATGTGGATAAGCTCAGCATCGAAGAATGCTTTGGGGTGGTTTTTGACATAGTTGACCAGAGCAGCCAGCAGATACTGGGGCTCGCCGCAGCCGGTGCCTATGAATATCCTGTCTCCGGCATGAATATGTGAGAATATCTCCTCCTCTGAAGCGAACTTCTCCGGATAGCTCTTCCTAAACTCCTCCAAAAGGGTCCTGTCTTTCATCTTCACCAACCTGGATGCTACCTATCTTCCTCCCAAGTTCTATAGCCGTTTAAGAGATGATACATAATCATCCTGACGCTCTGAAAGAGATTTATAGCGGCAAATGAAGCAGAGGCCTAAGAAATTCAGGGATAATGATCTGAGGACCTTTAAAATCATTGGCGAATGGAGAATTAATGACGGACATTCTGATCTATGGGGCAGGGGCAATAGGATCATTTCTGGGATATCTGCTGTCCGAGATGCCAGGAAAGAATGCTGCAGAGAGGAAGCGAATTGAGAATGTGGCTCTTCTTGGCAGAGCGGGGCACATCAATGCCATCAAAGAGCAGGGCCTGCATGTGGACCTGGGAGGGAAGAGAGAAGTCCTTTTTTTCAGGCATTGCTTCTCCAGCCTGAATGAACTCAAGGCATCGAACTATCATCCCCGCCTGGTGATCATATGCGTCAAGACCTATTCCCTCCCCGACCTCTCCCGGGAGCTGAAGGAGTCCGGGCTTCTGGAGGAGCGCTTCAAGGAGTCTCTATTCATCCTGCTCATGAACGGCATGGGAAACCGAGAAATCTTCTTGAAGAGCGGCCTGGACCCTGCCCGCTTGCAGGAGGGCATAACCTCCTTGGGGGTACTGCTGGCAGGGGAGGGCAGGGTGGAGCTGAAGGGCAGGGGAAAGACGGTTTTGCAGAATAAAATTGGACGGGAGGACAGGCAATTCCTGGAAAAGAGGTTCTTGGAGAAGGGATTTCAGATCGAATTCTCCCCGGATTTTCAGAGGCAGCAGTTCCTTAAGCTCCTGGTCAATGCGACCATCAATCCCATCACTGCACTCACCCGTTGGCAGAACGGGGTCATCCTCTTCCCAGCCCTGAAGAGCACAGTGGAGGCAGTGGTGGCGGAGGTGGTGGCTGTCGCAGCCGCGGTGGGGCTGGCGATCCCGGAGGAGGAGGCGTTGGCCTTGGTCTTGTCCGTAGCGGAGAAGACGGCGGCCAACACCTCCAGCATGCTGCAGGATGTGCTGCGAGGGAAGGAGATGGAGATAGAGGCTATAAACGGCTATATCGTCAGGCAGGCCGGCGATCATGGAATTGAGGTGCCGGTTAATGAGGCGATGTATGGGATGGTAAAGTCTATTTCTGAACTTCGATCGTAAGTGATGCAGTATGGATTTCAATGATTTCTTGTGTAGAGTCCTAAAAGCTTGGCATTTATATACTCATTCACTTCAAGGTGGTATGAGCAAAGGCAGAAAGAACAAAGTTTTAAAACTGACTCCTGCCAAGATAAAATACATAATCCGGGCAAAAACCAATAACGTTAGCTCTAAAATTATTGCAGCCGAGATGAAGGTCAGTGTCCGAACAGTAAATCGCATTTGGAGTTACTGGATGAAAAACAAGAAGCCATGGGGGCCAAAGAAATTCGGACGTCCAAAGAAAATACTTAGCGAATCAGATACTTGCCTTATTCTTGAAATCTACAAAGAGCAAAATTGTGGAGCAAGACGCCTGGAAAAAATAATCGGGCACAAATACGGCAGGCATATACCCCATAACGCTATCCATCAGGTCCTTCTTGAGAATGGCTTAGCCAGTGAGAACAAGAGAAAGAAGAAACGCAGAAAGCCCTGGATCAGATACGAACGAAAACATAGCCTAACCGCGGTTCATCTTGACTGGCACACCAGTCGGTTCAATGGCAAAGAGATCTGCGCGGTTCTCGACGACAGCTCTCGACTCATTCTTTCAGGCGGAGAATTTCCGGCTGCAACTGCCGAAGCCAGCATCGACCTGGTAAGAACTGCTCTTAAGGACTACGGCGATATTCTGATGATCAGAGAAGTGATCACAGATCATGGGACGCAATTCTTTGCCAACAAGACAGACAAAAATGGAGACTCTGAGTGCGCTTTCGAGAAATTCCTGGAGGAGAATAATATTAAGCATATCATGGCCCGAATCAAGCATCCTCAGACCAATGGCAAAATCGAAAAATGGTACCATACCTACGAGAAAAGCAGAAAATTATTTGACGATTTTGACAAATTCGTGAATTGGTACAACTCAATACGCTATCATGAGAGCCTTGATGAAAAGCACTATCTACAGACGCCAGAAGATGCATTTTGGGCGAGATTGCCTGAGGGCTGCAAGCTAAAATTATTCCTGTCTAGAATGGAGAACGATTTAAATGCGACAAGCTAGATTTAAAGGAAATCGCGGGGTATATAAATGCCAAACATTCGGGACTCTACAAGCATGGTCTCATATAGTAAAGTATATATTATATGCATTGCATAAGTACTAAAAGAGGGATA
>CALMJN010000242.1 GCA_937864385.1 uncultured Methanosarcinales archaeon
CTAATAAATGATACGGCATTGGCTATAATGAGAATGTTGTCTCTGATGTGAAGGCCGTAGAGGAGCCAGAGAAGCATGCCCAAGGCGAACTGCAGGTGCATCAGCAGGCTTACATGTTCTACCGATTTTGTTTTTTTTATCTTGATTATCTGAGGCACAAAGCCGAACATAGTCAAGAGAGCCGCTCCCGAGCCGATCAATTCCCATTGCATCAAACGCCCTGCTAAAGAATGCAAGGTATATTAGCTTAACATCCTAGTCCAGCAAGATCAGGCCGTAGAGCTCAGCATTCTCCCTGGTACTCTTGAGCACCTCAGGCTTGAAGCCTGCATTTGTCAGCGTCTTGAAGACATCAATGCCGCAAGCTTCCATTGAGGGGCGCATAATATCCTTGTTCCTGCATTTTATGCCGTCCAGGGGGAATATAGCCTGATCCTTTTTCTGCATATCCTCAATGACGCATGTCTCGCAAAGTGAGCAGGGCATGGCACTCAGGCTGAAGGCCTTATAACAGCCAGCCAGAAAAGCAGTTCTTTCAAGCTCAGCCATTTTCTTCTGCAGCTTGACTGCAGAGCTGGATAGAGACCGTCTGCTCTGTTTTGCCGCAATCTTTGGATCTGCTGCAACTCTGAAGCGGGCGAGGGCAGCATAACGGTACTCAGAGATCACTGCTCTGGTCTCATCGGGGGTGGGAGTAAAGGGAGGACAGCCAAGGTGCTTGCCATAATTATCGCATCCATAACGGCATTTCAGACGGACCCAATCCGATACCACAATTATCTCTGCAGGTATTAGCCGCAGATCTTCGTGAACTGCCTTCAATTCGGAGATGATGCCTTCAGAAAATCTGATCATTGTATCAACCTACTGGACGGATATATGTGGTATTTAAATATATATTTTTACTGCCCATTCCAATTGCATAGAGGCAATTCGCAATTGCATTAGAGATTGGAGGCGCGATCATCAGATATCAAGCCTATCTATTCCAGTTATCCTGCCCTGGTTCCGGAAAAAAATGGCGAGAGGCATCTCCCGCATTAGCAGCATCGACTACTGCTCTTTTCTCAGCAGATTTGTTGATCGATCCATCCCAGATTAAGCGATCTCTGCCCCTACTGGGATTTAGATGCGGGTCGGCTTAAAGAAATAGCTACAGAAGCGTAGCTTCTGCCAGCTCCAAACTCTGATTGCGGTCTTGATTTCCCTCTACCAGGGTGACCAGGCTGCCGGCCCTCCAGAGGAAGAGGTATCTGATGCTATTGTCTCCCCTCACATCTTTTATCTGCAAGCTTGGATGCCCATTGACCGTGGCATTGCCAAATATGGGCAGGCCCCTTGCCACCATCTCATCATATTCGGACTTGAAATTGGAGATAGCGTTGTCCGCCTTCTCTTCATCAGAGAGCCGGATCATGGTTATTCTGGCGTCATAGGCAAGGCCCATATCAGCCCACTGATAGATGCCCACCGAGATATTGGCCGTATCGACGAGGCCTATGTCCAATTCACCATAGAAATCCTCGATCTCGTCAGTCATATTCACCCGGCCGTCCGGGTCAGGCAGAGATGCCACAAATTTGAAGCCTTCAGGTAGATTCTCTCTAGGCATAGCAAGATTTCCCTCTGCAGTTCCTGATGTTTCTTTTGCAAGGCATCCAATGCTGGATGCCAGCACTAGAGATATGAAGAGCACGCATACTATATCCTTTGATCTCATATAGACCGCCTTTTCCTTTCAAGTCCATAAGGATTATGATCCAGATGCTGTGTTGTTTCATCCGACATCTATGAGGCCTTCCTGGGGCTCATGGGCGTTTAAGAACGAGATTAATCCTCAATTCTCTCCGCCTTTTCCACCACTTCAATCCCCCTCTTTTCCAGTTCCTGCATCAATGAGGCATAAACCTCTCCCTTAATCGCATCCTCCGGGGCGATGATGCCTTTCTCTTGAATCACTCCGCAAGCCAGAAGCCTGGCCGCCACGGCAGCGCAGGATGCGGTAACTCTGGCCATGGCAGACAGGCCGCTCTTTGCATCTCCCTCGGCCCACATATAGCAATCTGATCGGGCTCTAGCACCCCAAGCCGTGTTCCACATGACGCAGACATCCATATCTCCGGCCTGCGGCACAAGCCTGGGTTCAATCATCCTTAAAAAGAAATCTCTGGGCCGGACACTCTCGCCGCAAAAGCTTATGGGCTCGATATCCAGAAGTCCGCAGTCTTTAAGGGTATCAATGGCCTGCCAGTGCCCAGGCCAGCGAATTGTCTTCTCTGCGAAGCTCTGCAGGTGGCTGCGGGTGAAAAGAAAGCTGGGCATGCCCGGAGTTATGGCACACTCCAGCATCTCGTCCACTCCGCACTCAGCAAATCGAAAGCTCTCCCGTCCCGAGGTAGCTTTGACCTCGGCGAGCCTGCCCTCCTCCATAATCCGCACATCGACCATGTATTCCCGCAGGACATGCTCGAAGGACCAGGTTATCATATACTGCAAGGGATGGCGCGCTGCTGATTCATGATTGGGAATGCCCCCCACCCTTGCCACTGCACTATCCGCCTGGACCTGCCGGATGGCCTGTCCCAGCGTGACATTGGACAGCCCCGGCGCAAATCCCATGCCGTCCAGCAAGGTGATCCCGGCGTCCTCTGCCCTTCGGTGCAAAGACTCGCCGTACTCCTCAGCACTCATGCCAGCCGGCACCTCCATACCCTCCCTCTCGTAGGGGTCCGGCCTGCGATGGTACTCCTCTAAAATGTCCACCACATCAAGGCCAGCGCCGATGGCCGTCTCCACCGTCCGGTAGCTGCTCCGTCGATCAGGCAGTGTTATGACTCCCACATCATACTCCTTCATTAATGCCCTGGCTCTTCGGGCATCAGAGATGTCCAGAACATGAGCCGCTACCTTCTCGCTGCCTATCCACGACTTTATCTTCTCCAGAGAAGAACGACTGCGGCCCACAATGCCAATTTTATCCGCCCCGCCTTGGGCAGCCAGATCTCGGGCAACGGCTGAGCCGATTCGGCCTGCGCCGCCGAAGATCAGAATATTGGGAGAATTTCCGGTCATCTCTACCCCCCTGGCTTACTGCTATCAACTGGACCCGTCTCCTGCTGAACCTGCAGCCGCTTAGGGTTTCTTTTCGAGGCTTTTTTTGAACCCTTCCCGATCAATTCCATGCTCTTCTCGCACATCGCTCAAGGAGATGTGGGCATAGATCCAATATCTTTCGGTCAAAACCAAAAGGTATATCCTTAAATCCGTCAATATAAATGCAGGATAGGGAGGAAGAAAACTATGAAATACAAGTGTATAATGGCCATGATTATCGCCGTTATCGCGGTGCTGCTGGCGGCAGGCTGCACCAGCAGTCCGGAACAGGCAAGCTGTCCGATCAGTCCGGAAAAAGAGGCAGCTAATCAGAGCGAAAATGTGACCGCTCCCATCAAGTTAACAGAAGGAGACGACCAGGCGGTTCCATGTGCGGAAATCAACGGCAAGCAAGAGGGAAAATAGGAGTGGAATAGCAACCAAGATATTTGCCTTATCCGGCTAGATGCGTAGAGAAGCAAGACTGATTTGACCCGGGCGAAGAGACCATCTCCCTGCTTGACTTTGATCCCATTGTCTCATTTTTCAGAGGGGTTCGCCCGGTTTTAAATCGGACAAGGACCC
>CALMJN010000243.1 GCA_937864385.1 uncultured Methanosarcinales archaeon
GTCGATGTAGATCAGATCGATCTTTCCCCGGAAGTCCTTGAGGAGCGAGGCCATCACCAACTTGTTGTCGCCCCAGATGAGCATATTCCGAAAGTCGTCCTGCCGGGTGGTCTTCAGCTCTCCCAAAGTGGTCTGGCCTCCCGCCAGGGCCTCGCTCCTGGGCATGTCCACGGTCTCGATCTTCTGCATGGGCATGGCGGAGCCTGCGATGTCCACCGGGCGGCGGTTGCCGTACTCATCATACTTGCCGTCCCAGACCAGCTCTGTCTTCCACCCAACGAGCGGATGGGGATTGTCCGGACCCCAGCGGACGGGCTCAGCCACGGAAGGGGGCCTCCTGGCAGCGAAGGGCGGTCGGGGATGAAGAAGAGAGCAGCAAAGAGAGCTTATGGAGCCTGAGCGAGAGCATCAATTTCTATTGTCCTCCTGATGGCAGCTTGTAGGGAGGCAGAATGGAAAAGGCTTTTGCAGGCGAAAATGTCTTGGCAGGAAAAGCATATATGTCTGAAGTGCCAGTTACTCTATTAGTTACCCATTGGGATGTGCGCTTTGCGCATAGATGACCGATGGGAGTGATCTTTATTCTTTTCCGAAGAGATAGTCCCTGGCGATGATTAAATTGGGTTTGATTATGTCGTAATACCTGCTATCGTTCTTCTCAAATCTCCTGTAAACGCTTCCACAAATACAGTCAGCACATTGTATGCCTCTGCTGTTATGCGACCTTTCCCATTTCACATAAAGCCTTTTGCATGAAGCGGCATCTTTTAAAGAGGTCGGGCCACCCAAAGTGGCAGTGCAGAAAGAGTATTTAAGTTCTCGAATCAAATGATGTCAAGGGAAAAATTATGAGCGCATCCAAAACCATCGAATGTGTCTATGAAGGTGGTGTCCTCAAGCCGCTCCATGAGGTGGATTTTAAAGAAGGGGAGAGAGTTAAGCTCATGGTAAAGAAGTTCGATATCTCCAAATTTCTCGGCGCATTTGGCGAAGGCTCTGTGGAGGAATTCGAAGAGTTTGAGGAAGGAAGCCAAATAGATTTCTGAATATCGAGCCGAAATGGCAATAGTCCCTGAGTGAGAATAATTCAAATAAACAAGAGGCAAAAATTTATGCCGATAGAGCAGATACAGTCTTTCTCAAGAAATCTCCCTTTTTTTCCATTTCAGATCACGAACCAGGCCGCAGCGTTGCGACGAAGTCCGCATAAGGTCTTCTCACTGCCGCCAGGTAAAGGAATATCCCCGCCCATGCCCAGGCTGCCAGCGCAAAAGGCAATGTGAACATCAGAAAGAAGGTGAGCAGCAATCCCAATCCGACAAAGAACAGCAGTATGGCTATGATGACATATTTCAAACGGGTGAGGTTGCCTATTTTGCTATACATGAGCATCCTGTAGTGTCTGATTCGATCTCATCTCCCCTTCCTAATGCTAAAAACGCATGATGGCGATGCAATCTCGCCAGAGCACAGACTCACCAATCTCTTTTTCAAGCCTTCACCACTACGGTCCTGGCATAAGAGTCGCCCAGTCTCTGTTGCTTATCGGATCTCCAGATCAGGACCGCACCGATCAGATAGGCAAAAAGTCCATCGATTATGCGGAGAATATTTCTCTTGAAGGCCTGGTCCATGCTTATGGGCCGGCCATCCTCACTTACCACCTTTATTCTGGTGATCATCTTCCCTATGGTCTGACCCCTTGATCCCTCCAGATAGGTGTAGTATGCGATATAGAATGCAAATGAGAGCAGACCGAGCGACCAGGAGCTATGGCTCATTGCATTAAATCCCAGTATGCTCCCCAAAACTCCAAATACAGCACTGATGACCAGGCTATCGATCACAAGCGATACAAATCTTATCCCTATCCCCTGATATTCCATAGAGACGGGAGACTCAGAATCCATCTGGCTAAAATCTGTCATAAATCAATCATCCATAAATATCTA
>CALMJN010000244.1 GCA_937864385.1 uncultured Methanosarcinales archaeon
ATCACCGGGGCGCTGTCGGTGAAGACGCGGTAGCCGAATGGGCCGATGGCTTCCTGGATGCGGTCAGCCAGCTTCTGCAGCCTGCTGCCGCGGAGCCGGCGCGCATCCCGACCATGATCAAGGGGTCGGGGGACGGCCAGGATCTCACTCCGGGCCAGGAGTTTGCAGATGATTTCACCGCCCGCATCATGGACCAGTACGGTCTTCCTATCGTCAGCCAGCCGGTTCTCTTTGAGGTGCTCGCGGGCGGCGTCAAGCTGATCGAGGTCACGTCCGATCCGCCCCTGGCCTCAATGCCTCGGGCGCACCCTTAAAACGTTGCGAGGTCTACCTTCTCCGCGCCGCTCAGGAAGTAGTAGAAGAGCATTCTGCCCCAGTTCAGGGCTTCCTTATTTCGGCTTGTGGTGATAGTTGGCAGGCTCAAGAGCGAAGAGCTGCACAGCAATCAATGGCATTAAGGCTCTTTTAGATTAATCCCTTCTCTTTTAGTGCCACTTTCATGTCTTTCAGCTCTGCTAGATCTGCTTCAATGCGCTTGAACCTCATATCCATATAGCCCTTAAGATCGGTTCTGAGTGCCTGAATTTCTTCAATGGTTGCATCTTGCTTGTCTAGCATCCGGTCCTGCTGGTCTATCATCCGATCCATCTTGCCGCCCAGTCCGCCCAGGTTTTCATTGATCTTATTGACACCGACGACGAGATCTTTGAGATATTCTGCCGCTGTGTCCAGCCTGCTGTCGGTCTCTCCTTTAAGCACCAGCTTGCCGAAATTATCGAAGTCGCCAGTTGCAGGGGAATATTCCTTCTCCATGGAAGAGACGCGGATCAATGCATTCTTTATGTCTATGGCACTCTCGAACCAGCGCAGCTTCTCTTCCTCGCCTTCAGCGATTATCTTCACCAGGCCGTCCTTCTGGTTCTCGGTCATGCCCTTGAGCCCAAAGGCATTGGCAATATCTATCACCCTGGCCCGGTAGCCTACCCGCTGCACATTGCCGGAGACAATTGCGGTGAGCCTTGTGATCATGCAGAAGTAAATTCGACACTCTTTCTATATGGCCTTATCTAAAGCCGAGAAGATGCCGGCACAGAGGTCAGTAAATCATATCCCAGCGCGCAGCAGGGGTCCGCCCTCCGGCCCCTTTTGCCCCCGGCCCGCTCCCAGGCCTCGCGCATAGGTGGCAGTGCCGGAGCAGCGCCCTTAGAATGTCGTGAGGTCTACCTAAGCTGCGCCGCTTTGGAAGTAGTAGAAGAGCATCCTGCCCCATTCCAGAGCCTTCTGTGGTCATGGACTCTTTTTGGTCGAGTTCTCCATCACCCTTCCTTTCAGCGAGTGGGCAGCGGGGCAGCCTTGGAAGTAGAATTCATACTTGGTCCGCAGCAAGGAACTGCATTCGTATTTAGACAAGAGAATTCATCTATAATAGATCCAGAAATTCTTCTATAGAAAGCCCGGCGAGGCTTATTAATTTGCGCAGCGTTCCCCTATCAATTTCGCTGTGCTAGGAACAGAAAGCGTCACCATCCTGCCCTGTTTTATCATAATCAAATGACTGCCGGTCTGTCTGGCGCTCGTCCAGCCAGCTTTGCTGAATGCCTTAACTGCTTTTGCACCAGAAATAGGGGAAACCTGGCCATCAAGCCTCGACTTCGATCATCCTCTGGCTTTGCTCGGCGGCTATCCTCTCGCCAAGGACATCCAGGCAGCCCTGTATGGCGTCTTTGATGTTCTCCAGGGCTTCATCCATGGTCCTGCCCTGAGAGACGCAGCCGGGAAGCGATGGACATTCCACAACCAGCCATCCGTCTTCTCCTTCGGTTATGAGGATTTTGAATCGCATGCTAGAAATTTCGGTCCTTGAAGCTAAATAATTTGCTCTATTAGAATCAGTCATCGAGTGCATCCCACGCTCGGCGCGCCC